>NZ_CP159808.1:996693-1303925 GCF_047717795.1 Candidatus Levibacter sp. Uisw_134_01
AATTTACAATCAAGACATTATATCAGAAAGACATAGACATCGATATGAAGTTAATTATGAGTTTAATTCAGATTTTGAAAAGCATGGAATGATTTTTTCTGGAATGTCTCCAAGTATGACTCTTCCAGAAATCCTTGAGATTCCCTCTCATCCTTGGTTTATAGGCGTTCAATTTCACCCTGAATTAAAATCTAAACCTTTCGATCCACATCCACTTTTTTCCTCTTTTATTGAGGCTGCTTTAAATAATTCACGTTTGTTGTAATGTTTTATACGTTTTGGTAATGTTAAATATGAAACAAAATACTGTAAATATTTATGATTTTGAAGTCTCTAATAAACATCCTTTTTTTCTTATAGCAGGTCCTTGTTCAATAGAAGATAAAAATCACGCCATTGATCATGCTGGGAAAATTAAAGAAATTTGTGATAGCTTAAAGATTAAGTTAGTTTACAAATCCTCGTTTGATAAAGCTAATAGGTCTAGTTCATCTTCAAAAAGAGGTGTTGGTCTTAAAAAAGGTTTAGAAATTTTATCTTCAGTTAAAGAAACTTTTAATCTCCCTTTAATTACTGATGTTCACGAAAGCTATCAATGCAAAGAAGTTGCATCTGTTGTTGATGTTATTCAAATTCCTGCATTTTTATGTCGCCAAACAGATTTGTTAATTGCCGCAGCTGAAACACAAAAAATTGTGAATATTAAAAAAGGTCAATTTTTAGCACCATGGGATATGTTAAACGTAATTAAAAAGGTCTCAGAAAATGGAAATAATAAAATTTTATTAACTGAAAGAGGGACTTCATTTGGTTATAATACACTAGTATCTGATATGAGATCTATACCCCAAATGTCTCAATATGGTTTTCCAGTCATCTTTGATGCAACCCACTCTGTTCAACAACCAGGAGGCTTAGGCTTAACTTCAGGTGGACAACGAGAATTTGTTCCCTATTTATCTAGAGCTGCTGTTTCCATTGGTATCGCGGGGTTATTTGTTGAGGTGCATGAAGATCCCGAAAATGCTCCAAGCGATGGACCAAATATGTTAAAATTATCTGAACTAAAACAAATGCTTTCAAAATTAGTTAAGATAGATAAGATTATTAAATTATAGTTTTTACAAGGGTTACAATGGTTCAAATTTCTGATATTTTTTCAAGACAGATACTAGATAGTAGAGGCAACCCGACTTTAGAAGTTGACGTAACATTATCAGATGGTTCTCTAGGGCGCGCTGCTGTTCCATCAGGAGCTTCAACGGGTGAATATGAAGCATTTGAACTTAGAGATGGTGATAATAAAAACTTTAATGGTTTAAGTGTTCATAAAGCTGTTAATAATATTAATACAGAAATATGTGATACATTTTCTGGATATAATCCATATAATCAAAAAATTATTGATAACGATTTGATTGAATTAGACAACAGTGAAAATAAAAGTAGATTGGGTGCTAATGCTATGCTTGGATTTTCAATGGCTGTTTCGCGTGCATCCTCTGTATCTTTAGATTTGCCCCTCTGGAAATATATTGGAGGAATGAGAGCTAATACTTTACCTGTGCCAATGATGAATATAATAAATGGGGGAGCTCATGCTAATAATGGTCTTGATTTTCAAGAATGTATGATTATGCCAGTTGGGTTTTTTAAGTTTTCAGATGCTCTAAGAGCAGGTACAGAAATTTTTTATAATTTAAAAGGTATTTTGTCTAAAAAAGGTTTTTCAGTAGCGGTTGGTGACGAGGGTGGTTTTGCTCCGGACATTAAAAATCTCAGTGATGCTCTTTCATATATCTCCGAAGCAGTTGATCAAAGTGGTTACAAATTAGGAAAAGAAGTATTTATTTCAATTGATGCAGCTGCAAGTGAATTGTATAATAATAGTTGCTACACATTAAAAGGTGAAAATAAGAAGTTAGATAGTGACCAACTTATAAAATTTTGGGAAAATATTTGTAACAAATTTCCAGTTATATCCATTGAAGATCCATTTGATGAAAATGATTGGTCTGGTTTCAAGGAATTAACTAACCTTGTTGGTAATAAAGTGCAAATTGTTGGAGATGATCTGTTTGTAACCAATAAGAATAGATTGTTAACAGGTATTGAAAATAAATCAGCTAATTCTATTCTCATTAAATTAAATCAAATAGGAACATTATCTGAAACATTAGACACAATTGAAATGGCAAAAAAGTCTAATTTTGGGATTGTTATTTCACATAGATCTGGTGAAACCGAAGATGTTTTTATATCTGATCTTGCTGTTGCTGTTAATGCAGGTCAAATAAAAACAGGTTCATTATCAAGAAGTGATAGAACAGCAAAATATAATCAGTTGTTACGAATTGAAGAAAACTTAGGTATAGAAGGTCATTATTTTGGTTTAGATTTTTTTAATAATTTTAATTGAGGGTTAATTTTTTTATATGTTTAAATATTGGATACGAAAAAATATAATATTTAATTTAATGACTTTTTTTAGTTTTATTATTTTCTGTTTTTTTATGTCTCATATTTTTTTTGGTAATAGATCCGTTTGGAAAATATTTGAATTAAATCATCAAATAAATGTGGCTAAACAAGAGCTCATAATTTTTTCTGATAAAAAAAAATATACCCTATCTGAAATTGAATTACTTAGAGATGACAAACTTGACCCAGATATCATCTCTGAAATCGTACAAAACTCACTCGGTCTAATTCATTCTGATCAAATTGTTATCGAGATTACTAAATAACTTAATTTATTGTTAGAATTAAATTTAGTTATTTGCTAAAATGATTGTCTGAGTTATCTATTCTTTTAATAAAAGTTGTAAGGTTCAATATGAATAAAAACACTTCTAAAAAATCTATAGTTTCATCGAAAAACAACTATGATTTAGATTTATTACAAAATATGTATAAAAAAATGCTTTTGATTAGAAGATTTGAAGAAAAAGCTGGTCAATTATATGGAATGGGAAAAATTGGAGGTTTTTGTCACCTATATATTGGTCAAGAGGCAGTAGTTGTAGGTATTCAATCAGTTCAGATCGAGGGTGATAGCGTTGTTACATCTTATAGAGATCATGGTCATATGTTAGCTTGTGATATGGACCCTAAAGGTGTAATGGCTGAATTAACTGGTAGAGAAGACGGTTATTCAAAAGGTAAAGGCGGTTCAATGCACATGTTTAGTCGAGAAAAAGGTTTTTTTGGCGGCCATGGTATTGTTGCAGCTCAAGTTCCCATTGGAGCAGGTTTAGCTTTCGCACATAAGTACAATGGTAATAAAAACGTTGCAATTACATATTTTGGAGATGGAGCAGCTAATCAAGGTCAAGTTTATGAATCATATAATATTGCGGCTCTTTGGAAATTGCCAGTTATATTTGTTATTGAAAATAATAAGTATGGGATGGGAACATCGGTTAACAGATCTTCAGCTGGCGATAATTTATCTGACAGAGGTAAAGCTTATGGTATAGTTGCAGATATTGTTGACGGCATGGATGTTATAGCTGTAAGAGATGCAGCTTTAAAAGCTATGGACTATTGTAGATCTGGAAAAGGGCCATATATTCTAGAAATGAAAACCTATAGATATAGAGGCCATTCGATGTCAGATCCTGCTAAATATAGGACAAGAGATGAAGTTGATGAGATTAGACAAAACTCTGATCCAATAGATAATATTAAATCTATATTGGTTAAATTCGGTTTAAAAGATGACAGTTTAAAAGTTATTGACACAGAAATTAAGTCAATTGTTGGAAATGCTGCGACTTTTGCTCAAGAATCTTTAGAGCCTTCTGAAGCAGAGCTGTTTACTGACATAACAATTAATTAATGGTGAATTAATGAGTATCGAAATATTAATGCCTGCCCTTAGCCCAACAATGGAAGAAGGCACACTTTCAAAATGGCTTGTTAGTGAGGGTGATATAGTAAACTCAGGTGACTTATTAGCTGAAATTGAGACTGATAAAGCAACAATGGAAGTTGAGGCAGTTGATGAAGGTCAAATTGGACAAATTTTAATATCAGAGGGAACAGAAGGTGTAAAAGTTAATACACCAATAGCAATTTTGATAGGTTCTAATGAAGCCCCGCATCCAACAATAAAAAATATTGCTGAAAATCCTTATATAGAAAAAGCTATATTGCCTACTAAAAATAAGGATAAACAGATTTTAAAAACTGACTCAAATTCAAGTTTTATTACTGTAAGAGAGGCTTTAAGAAATGCAATGGCAGAGGAAATGCGAGATGACAATAATGTTTTTGTCATGGGTGAAGAAGTAGCAGAGTATCAAGGTGCATATAAAGTTACTCAGGGCCTTCTAGATGAATTTGGAGATAAAAGAGTCTATGATACGCCAATAACAGAACATGGTTTTACAGGAGTTGGAATAGGCGCTGCTTTTGGAAATTTGAAACCTATTGTAGAATTTATGACATTTAACTTTGCTATGCAAGCTATGGATCAAATTATTAACTCTGCAGCTAAAACACTTTACATGTCGGGTGGTCAAATGGGTTGTCCAATTGTCTTTAGAGGGCCTAATGGCGCAGCCTCTCGTGTTGCAGCCCAACATAGTCAGTGTTATGCTAGTTGGTATGCACATTGTCCTGGTTTGAAAGTTGTAACTCCTTGGTCGAGTGCTGACGCTAAAGGTCTACTAAAATCTGCAATTAGAGACCCAGACCCTGTTATATTTTTAGAGAATGAAGTTATGTATGGTCAGTCTTTTGATTGTCCAGATGGTTCAGATTTCACTTTGCCAATTGGAAAAGCTCATATTGAAAAATCAGGGAAAGATGTAACTATAATTTCTTTCTCAATTATGGTTGGAAAATCTTTAGAGGCGGCAGAAATTTTAAACGATAAAGGTATTGATGCAGAAGTTATTAATTTACGTTCTCTACGTCCATTAGATACAGAAACAATAATAAATTCAGTTAAAAAGACTAATAGAGTAGTAACTTGCGAAGAAGGTTTTCCATTTTCTGGTATTGGTTCTGAAATATCTGCAGTTATAAATGAAAATGCTTTCGATTGGCTTGATGCTCCTGTTACTAGAGTAACTGGTAAAGATGTGCCGATGCCCTATGCAGCAAACCTAGAAAAATTAGCCTTACCTCAAGTTGATGATATTGTGAATTCTTGCATTAATGTTTGTAATAAAAGTTAAGGATATAGAGAAATGAGTGTTAATATCTTGATGCCTGCACTTAGTCCAACTATGGAAGAAGGCACTTTATCTAAATGGTTAGTAAAAGAAGGTGATACTGTCACTTCTGGTGACTTAATTGCAGAAATAGAGACAGATAAAGCAACTATGGAGGTTGAATCTATAGATGATGGAACTATTGGTAAAATTTTAGTTCATGAAGGGCAGGTATCTGTAAAAGTAAACGAACCAATAGCTATATTACTCTTAGACGGAGAAAACTTGTCTGACATTAAAAGTATAAAAAAAGTACCTCCGACTGAAAGTGTCCAAGAAATAGAAAAAATAGAGAGTAAAGAAAAATTAAATTTCAGCTCAGATAAAACCAGTAAAATTAATTTGGATACAAATATAAACATTAAAAATCTTAAAAATAATGAAACTAGAATATTTGCTTCGCCTTTAGCAAAAAGAATGGCAAAACAAAGGGATGTTGATTTAAGTTTAGTTAATGGTTCGGGTCCAAATGGACGTATATTAAAGGCTGATATCGAAAAATTTAATAATAATAAAGATTTACTACAAAACGAAATTATATCAAATAATAATAATTCTGAACTTATAAAAAACAGTTCTATGAGAAAAACTATAGCTGAACGCTTGGTTAAGTCAAAAAACGAGGCTCCACATTTTTATCTTTCTTTAGATTGTAATATAGATCAACTTCTGAAAATTAGGAGTATGATAAATTTAAAATCTAATGATAAGTATAAAATTTCAGTTAACGATATGATAATTAAAGCTGCTAGTTCTTCATTAATTAAAGTTCCTAAAGCCAATGCTAGCTGGGAAAATGAAAATACTAGATATTTTAATAATACTGACATATCTGTTGCTGTTGCAATTGATGGTGGTTTAATTACACCTATTATAAAAGATGTTCAATCAAAAGGCCTTTTGGAAATATCTGAGGACATGAAGCTTCTTGCTAATAAAGCTAAAGATGGAAAATTATTACCAGAGGAATATGTTGGAGGTAGTTTTTCAATATCAAATTTGGGTATGTATGGAATTAAAGAGTTTTCAGCAGTAATTAACCCTCCTCAGGGAGCAATTTTAGCTGTTGGTTCAGGTGAAAAGAGGCCAATAGTTATCAATGATCAATTAACTATAGCTAGTATTATGACTGTGACTTTATCATGTGATCACAGAGTTGTAGATGGTGCTGTAGGGGCACAGTTTTTATCAGTTTTTAAAGACTTTATTGAAAACCCATCCTTAATGTTGTTATAGGAAATATTTATGTCTAATAGTGATTATGATATTATAGTTATTGGTGGTGGCCCCGGCGGTTATGTGGCTGCTATTAGAGCATCTCAATTGGGAATGTCAGTTGCTTTAATTGAAGACAAGCATTTGGGTGGTATTTGTCTAAATTGGGGTTGTATTCCAACAAAAGCTCTTTTAAGAGCTAGTGAAATTAAACATATGTTGGATAATGTTGATGAATTTGGTTTTTCTGTTTCTAATATTAAAATGGATATAGATAAAATAACCAAGCGCTCCAGAAAAGTAGCTTCTCAATTATCAGCTGGTATTAGTCATCTTTTGAAAAAAAATAAAGTAAAAGTTTTTGAAGGTTTTGCACATTTAGTTAAAGGGTCTTCAGACTTAAAAACGGTTAAAACTAAGGCTAAAGGTAAAGATATTTTAATGACATCAAAAAATGTTATAATTGCCACTGGTGCTAGATCAAGAAATCTACCTTTTGTATCATCTGATGGTAAAAATATTTGGGATTATAAATCTGCGATGATACCTAAAAAGTTACCAAAATCAATGATTATAATTGGTTCAGGTGCTATAGGTATGGAATTCGCATCTTTTTATAATGATTTAGGCGTTATGGTAACTATAGTAGAAGCGCTTCCATCAATTCTGCCTAATGAAGATGAAGATATATCAAAAATAGTTGAGACTAATTTCGTTAAAAGAGGAATAAATATAAAAACAAATACTACCCTTAAGTCAGTTGAAACGTTTGATAAAAACGTCTCTGCTGAAATTATATGTGATGGTAAAATTGAAACTATAACTTCTGAGAAATTAATCTTAGCTATTGGAATTATAGCAAATACTGAAAATTTAGGTTTAGAAAAATTTAATATTAAAATTGATAAAGGTCACATCATTACAAATGAATGGCTTGAAACGGATGAAAAAGGTATATTCGCAATAGGAGATGTTACAGAAGGTCCGTGGCTAGCTCATAAAGCTAGTCATGAGGGAGTTTTATGTGTAGAAAAAATTGCTGGTTACAAAAATCTTAATCCTATTGATAAATCATCAATACCAGGATGTACTTATTGCAGACCTCAAGTTGCATCTATTGGATTAACAGAAAAAAAAGCCAATCTTCAAAAATTAAATATTAAAGTAGGTAAGTTTCCTTTTGTTGGAAATGGTAAAGCAATTGCGTTAGGAGATTCTGAAGGACTAATTAAGACCATATTTAATGATGACAATGGTGAGTTAATTGGAGCGCATATGGTTGGGCCAGAAGTAACTGAATTAATTCAAGGTTTTTCAATAGCTAAAAAATTAGAAACCACAGAACATGAATTGATGCATACTGTTTTTCCTCATCCTACGTTATCCGAAGGTATGCACGAATCGGTATTAGATGCATACAATCAAGCAATACATTATTAAGTCTCTGTAGAAGATTGCAATGTTAAAGAATTTAAATGAAAAAAAAAATATAAGGCATCCAGAAAAAATTAATAAGCCTGATAATATCTCTCCTTCTAAACCAAGTTGGTTAAAAGTTAGGGCACCTATTGGAAAAATATTTGATGAAACCAAAGGTTTGTTAGACGATTTAGGTATTGTTACAGTATGTGAAGAGGCAAGCTGTCCTAATATAGGTAATTGCTGGTCAAAAAAACATGCTACAATGATGATTATGGGGGATACTTGTACTAGAGCATGCTCATTTTGTAATGTTACAACAGGTAAGCCTAAGGGGCTTGATTTGACTGAACCTTTCAGAGTGGCTCAATCAGTAGCCAAGTTAAATTTAAACCATGTAGTTATCACTTCTGTTGATAGAGACGATCTAGATGATGGGGGAGCTGAACATTTTGTAAATACAATCAAAGATATTAAAAGCTTGTCTCCAAATACATCCATTGAGATTTTAACACCTGATTTTCTTCGAAAAGATGGTGCATTAGAAAAAGTTATTGACGCAAAGCCAGATGTCTTTAACCACAACCTTGAAACAGTACCTAGGCTATACACATCAGTCAGACCAGGAGCCAGATATTTCCATTCTTTAAATTTATTATCTAAAGTTAAAGACATAGATCCTAAAATTTTTACTAAATCAGGCATTATGGTTGGGTTAGGGGAAGATAAAAGTGAAGTTTTCCAAGTAATGGATGATATGAGGTCAGCAAACATAGATTTTTTGACTATTGGCCAATATTTACAACCCACTATTAAGCATCATAAAGTTGATAGGTTTGTTTATCCAAGTGAATTTGCTTTATATAAAAAAACCGCTCTTTCTAAAGGTTTTTTAGTTGTGTCGTCATCACCACTGACAAGAAGTAGCTTTCATGCAAGTGAAGATTTTGAAAGATTAAAAGAGGCAAGGTATTTAAAATTTAATTCGAAGGTTTCAGAGATTGTTAATTAATGAAGCATGAAGAAAAACGTATAATTAATCATACACCTCAAAATTTATATAATCTTGTATCTGACGTAAAGAAATATCCAGAATTTTTACCTTGGTGTTTAGGCGCTAGGGTAAAAAATTTGCTTCAAAATGAATTTGACGCAGATTTAATTATAGGCTTCAAGATTTATAAAGAGGTTTATTCTTCCCAAATATTACTTGACCCAAATAATTACAAAATAATTGTAAATTATAAAGATGGGCCATTTGAATATCTTTATAATTACTGGTTATTTAAGGAGAATAGTGCCGGGTGCGAAATTGAATTTATGGTTGAATTTAAGTTCAAATCTATTTTTTTACAAACAGTTATGGAATCTTTATTCTCAGAGGCCGTTAAAAAAATGGTTAAGGCTTTTGAAAGCAGAGCAAATTATTTATATAATTCAACTAAATGTAATCATTTATAATTTTATTAGCAAACTTTAAACTTTCTAATGTGGTTTTTTGTCTTATTTCAAGTCTATTTCCATTAAGTAAATATTTTTTTTGAAATACTTTTATTTTAGTACCTATTGCTATCCATACTAAACCGACTGGTTTATTAATGCTCCCGCCCGTTGGACCTGCAATACCAGTAACTGCAATAGATATATCTGCTTTCATTAATGACAACACGTTT
The DNA here is from genome assembly GCF_047717795.1 of Candidatus Levibacter sp. Uisw_134_01. Classification (GTDB taxonomy): domain Bacteria; phylum Pseudomonadota; class Alphaproteobacteria; order Puniceispirillales; family Marisalimonadaceae; genus Marisalimonas. The sequence goes on from NZ_CP159808.1 coordinate 1,006,223, forward strand.
AATGCCATATGGTATGCAGTTTGTTCGCTCACAGCGCCATTTGTTTCAATTATACTTAATGGAATGTTTAATAACTTTGATTTCATAGAATTTGAATAAGTAACTATGCTAGATTTAAAAATATTACTAGAGCCATTTATAGATACTATGGATGATGCTATCATACCACCAGTACAACTTTCAGCTGCAGTTACATTGATATTTTTTTGCGTACATTGATTAAATAAGAATTCTGATTCTTTGTTTATTTTATTCCACATTCTAAACTCATAATGTCTTAATTAAAATTTGTTGGTTAAGTGAAGTTAAAATAGCACATTGAACAAGAAATGCACATAAACCTGCAATTACATCATCAGCCATAATACCGAAGCCGCCTGGTAATGATTCAAATTTTTTGATTGGTCCAATTTTGGTAATATCAAAAAATCTAAACAACAAAAATGATAATGTAAGTGATGAATAGTTATAAAATATATTCTCAGATTGAATAGTAGCAAATAAAACAATAAATTGACCTACAAACTCATCTATTACAATTTCTTTGGGATCTTTTTTTTTATATACCTTTATGTGGATTTCACAGAAAAAATAGCCTAACAATATTAATGCACAAGTAATAAACAAAAAATTTAAAACACCTAAACTTGATATTAAGTTAAATCCTATAATTATAGCTATAAAAGATGCAAAAGTTCCTGGTGCATATTTAACAATACCAATTGGATACACTTCAGCAATCTTAGCCAAAAATATTAAAATATTACTCTTACTAATCATCTAATATATCATCAATCATTCTTATAGATGTGTTTACCATTGCAGCTATGCCTTCTTGTCGACCTATAAACCCAATACTCTCAGAAGTTTTACCCTTAATGCTAATTCTCTTAGGATTTATATTTAATATTCTAGCAATGTTTTTTTGCATCAAATCTGAGTAATCTAAAATTTTAGGTTTTTCGCATATTATAACTGCATCTATATTATTAATCTTACCGTTTTTTTTGTTTAAAAGATTAGATGCATGTATTAAAAAAGTTGAGCTATCGCTATTTTTCCATTTTAAATCTGAAGGAGGAAAAAGTTTACCAATATCACCTTCATTAACAACTCCTAATATACTGTCTGTTATAGCATGTAATAAAACATCTGCGTCAGAATGACCAATAAGGGAGTTTGTGTTGGGAATATTAATTCCTCCTAATGTAATAAAATTTTTGATATTATCTTTTTTTAAGTCAAACCTATGAATATCAAATCCATTACCAATCATCGTAATATATTTAATATTATTAGTTAAATAGGGTTTCAATAATTTAAAATCATTTTCATAAGTAATTTTTAAAATCCTTGGGTCACCTTCTACTGTCGTTATTTTTGTTCCTTTACTCATTAAAAGAGAACTTTCATCATCATATATCTGCGTGGCATTATCATGAGCTGTTAATAACTTCTTATAATTGCATAATTGAGGTGTTTGCACTAAAAATTTATTTTTTCTGCTCTCTACTTTTGTAATTTTATTTTTATTTACTGTCCTTAAAGAGTCACTTAAAGGTAATACTGGGATCACACAAGTACTGTTTTTTTTTGCTTCGTTTAACAAATCATTTATCACTTTTCTTGATACAAATGGTCTAGCAGAATCATGTACTAAAACAAATTTAGGTGGTGATAGTTTTAATGAAACAAGTCCTCTGTAAACGCTTTCATGTCTATTTTCACCTCCAATAATTGGATCCAATAGATTATGTTTAGTAGCAATTTCCTTAATTGAATTAAAATCTTTGCTATTAGATACGATTAATATTTTAATTTTGTTTATTTTTTCTTTTAAATTTTTAATGCAAAATTCTACTAATGTCTCATTATTAATATTTATCAATTGTTTGCTTGTTTTAGAGCCAAATCTATTTCCCGTACCACCTGCTAATAAAATTACAGTTACGTTTTCAACTTTAATATTCAATATTAACTCCGATAATGGTTAATAATTAGGCATAAATTATAATAAACTTCATAAATTGAAATTATTGTATAAATTTTAGTCATATTTATTATAATTAATAAATATTTAATAAGATTTATATTTTTAATGATTAATAGTATTTTAAATGAACTTAGAACTCCAGTTTTTTTAGTAAACAAAAATGATGATGTTGTTTATATAAATTCAATTGGCGAAGAATTTTTTGGGCATAGTGCAAACTTAATTATTGGGTCTTCTTTATATAATTTAATACCAGAAGATTCACCAGTTAGTATCCTTTTAACAAGAGTAAGAAAATCTAAGCAAGGTTTAACTGAAGAAAGTTTGGATTTTAGCAATATCAATTTTCCTAACAGGAAGGTGAGAGCTCATATAGTTCCACTATCGTTCGATAGTAATCAAATAATTTTTCAATTAAGTGAACTCACAGTATCTGAGATGTTTCAATCACAAAGAATAAATTCAAAAATATCTAAATCATTTTCTTCTATGATTGATATGTTAATGCATGAATTAAAAAACCCACTTGCTGGTATAAAAGGAGCTTCTCAATTAATAGAGAGTGACTTAAATAGCGATAAAAATGTTAAAGAGTTAACTTCTCTTATAAATATTGAAAGCGATCGCATTGTCTCATTGTTAAATAGAATGGAACAAATAAACAATAACGATGTAATTAAAGATCAAGAATTTTTGAATGTTCATGAAATTTTAAACCATTGTAAACGTGTTGCACAAAATAGTTTTGGCTCAAATATTAAATATATAGAGTCTTTTGATCCTTCTCTTCCACACATCTATGCTAATAAAGACCTTCTAATTCAAATTTTTCTTAATTTATTAAAAAATGCTTGTGAAGCAGCTTCAAATACCGACAAAATAAAAATTAAAACTAGTTTTAACTCAGATAAAAAAATATCTTTTTCTCATGAAGAAGTTCCTTCAAGTCTTCCATTACAAATTGAAATTATAGATTATGGTTCAGGTATTACTAAATCTTTACTTCCAAATATTTTTGACCCTTTCATCTCATCTAAAAAAGAAGGTAAAGGATTAGGTTTATCTATAGTTGCAAGTGGACTTAATGACATGGGGGCTGTTATCGATGTGACATCATCACCAGGGTTAACAAATTTTATTATTAACTTTCCATTAAAAAAAAATAAATAATTTAGGTAATTATTGTGCAATCTAAAAACTTAAAAAATATTATAGTTGTAGACGATGATAGAAGTATAAGAGTTGTTATTTCAACAGCTTTAACAAGGGCTGGTTATAATGTAAAATCGAGTGGCACTGCTGCTGGTATGAGACGTTTAGTAGAATCTGATTTTGCTGATATACTTATAACTGACGTAGGATTACCAGATGGTGATGCATTAGACGTTTTACCAAAACTTCAACATATGAAACCTAAATTAAAAATTATTGTAATGTCAGCAAGAACTACTCTTTTAACTGCAGTTAGAGCCAAAAAAAAAGGAGCATTTGAATACTTACCAAAGCCATTTGACTTAGATGAATTATTGAACCTAGTATCAAACACCTTTTCAGAACATAATAATATTGAAATTAAAGATAAAATTACTTTACCAAAAAATATTTATGATTTAGGTCCTGTAGTTGGTAAATCTATGGCCATGCAAGAAATTTATAAGCTAATATCTAGATTAGTTAACACTAACTTAAATTTATTAATATTAGGAGAAAGTGGAACAGGAAAAAAATTGATTGCAAAATCAATCCATGACTTAAGCTCTATTAATAATAAATTGTTTTTAAATCTAAGTATGGATGTATTTAATGATTATTCGTTAGATAATCTATTACAAAACATTCAAAAAAATCATAATAAAGATACCCAATCATTTGCATGTCTAAATGCATGTTCAATACTTATAAGAAACGTTAGTGAATCATCATTACAGCAACAAAAAAATTTATTAGATTTTATAGAAGAAGATTTTTCACCTTATTTAGAAAAAACTAATGATTTTATAAAACCTAGAATTATTGCATTAACAAAGAAGAATATTTTTAATGAAGTGGAAAAAGGTTTATTTAGAGAGGATTTGTTTTACAGACTTAATGTTGTGCCTATAAAAATTCCATCATTAAAAGATAGGTTTGAAGATATTTCAGACTTAACTATATCTTTTTTAAATAGATATTCTTCTGAAAAAAACATACATAGATTCATTACCCATGAAGGTATTAATTTATTAAAAGAACATTCATGGCCTGGTAATATTAGAGAATTAAAAAATGTAATAGAACGTATATGCTTATTATCATCATCTGAAGAAATCCAAACATCTTTAATAAAAGAAGTTATATCTGAGGATAGGTTATTTATTGATGAAACTGAAGAAGATAACTTGGAAATCTATTTCAAAAAATATTTAAGTAAATATTTTATAAATTTTGATGAAAACCTAAACATTGATAATTTACATTCTAGTTTTATTTCAAAAATTGAAAAACCACTTATTGAATCGACTTTGAAATTATTTAGAGGTAATCAAATTAAAGCTTCTAAATGTCTGGGTTTTAACAGAAATACATTAAGAACAAAAATTAATAATTATGGGATTGAGGTTATAAAAAAAAGAAAACTTTAAAGATATGTATTATTTTACTTATTTGCTTTATATTAAAGTTTGTTTTTATTGGATTTTAATATGTATTTTTTAATTATTAATATTTTTAAACAAAAAATATACCCCTTATCACTTATTTTATCTTTTTTACTATTATTATTATTACATAGTTTTCTTCGGAGTTTCGACTTTGTAGATAATTATTTTAATATTTATCTATTAGTTTTATTTTTTATTACAATAATGTTATCTGTGTGTTTTTACATGTTTTTTAAAAACATTTCAGTTTTTTTTAATGATATTAAAAGTAAAAAAGCTGGTTTAGAACTTCAAAAAAAAATATTATTTACCTTCTCAATAATTGCTTTAACTCCAACAGTTATTATTGCTTTATTTGCAGTATTTATTTTTGATACAACTTTAAATGGTTGGTTTAATAAAAAAATTTCAACGGCTATTACCCAATCAGTTGAAGTTGCAAATAAATACTTGCTTGAACATCAAAATGCAATGAGAGGTGATATTCTTGAATTGGCTAATGTTTTAAATGTAAATGCAAATATTTTATCATCTGATAAACAAAAATTTAATAAATATTTAAATAATTATACACTTAAACATGATTTATCTGAAGCTGTCATTGTCGATTCCATAGGTAATGTTTTAGCCTCTTCAGGTTTTGTTTTTCAGTATACGTATACAGAAATTTCCCAAAATTATTATAATAAATCAAACCAAGGTGAGATAATCATAGCTAAAGAAGATGATTCAAATAAAATGAGAGCATTTTTAAAATTATCTCAATATATTGATGCTTATTTATTAATAACTAGGTTTGTTGACGAAAAAGTCTTAAATGCTATTGAAAGTACTTCTATTGCCGTTTCTGATTATCAATCTATAGAACTAGATCAATTTGATTTTAAAATATCATTTGTTTTATTATTTATCCTCTTAACAACATTTATTTTATTAATTGCTATGGTAATTGGTTTAAATATAGCCAATAAATTAGTAGGGCCTATAAGTTCATTAATAGGTGCTGCAGAGGAAGTAGGAAGCGGAAACCTTAATTATAAGATTACTAATCAAGTTTTGAACAATATAAATATTAATGAATTAAAAAGACTTGGCCAAGCATTTAATAAAATGATTTTAGATTTGAAAACAAATAGATTAGATTTAGAGCTTGCTAATGATCAGTTAGATAAGAGAAGAAAATTTTCTGAATCTGTATTATCTGGAGTTTACTCAGGTGTAATAGGTTTAGATAAAGATCTTAAAATAAATTTACCTAATTTGACTGCATCTAAAATACTAAATATATCTATTACAAATAGTTATGGTAAATTTTTAATAGATGTTGTTCCTGAGTTTTCTGATTTAATAAAACATTTATTAAAAACTAAAAATGATGTTGTTGAAGATAAGATCGAGATAATTAAAGAAGATAAAGTTTTAAATTTAATAACAAGGATTGTTGTTCAAAAATCAGATAATTTGATTTTAGGTTATGTGCTTACCTTTGATGACATTACTTCACTAATTGCAGCCCAAAAAATGGGAGCATGGTCAGATATAGCAAGACGAATAGCACATGAAATAAAAAACCCATTAACTCCTATACGCTTAGCATCTGAAAGATTAATAAATCTTCTGAAAAATAATAAAAGATTGGATAAAAAAAAATTTGAAGAATGTCTTAATATGATCAATCGTCAAGTTGATGATATACATCATTTAGTTGATGAATTTTCATCATTTGCAAGAATGCCTTCTCCAAAACTAAAAATTATAAATATAACAAAAGTCATAAATGATTATTTAACACCTTTAGTTGCTTCATTTGCTAATATAACAATCACAGTAGATAATATTATCCCATCTGCTTTAATTATGGGAGATGATAAGCAAATTAGACAAGCTATTAGTAATTTAATAAAAAATTCATACGAAAACTTATCAATGAATAAAATAAAAGATGGCAAAGTTTCATTTTTTTATAAAGTAAATAAAGATACTGTTTCGATATCTATTCATGATAACGGAACAGGTATAAATAGTTCTGAGGTTTCTAACATTACAGAGCCATATTTCACTACGAAAAAAGGTAATTCTGGCCTTGGCTTGTCTATTACCAAAAAAATAATTGATGATCATAATGGTTCAATATTAATTAAAAATTTAAAATCAGGAAATGGTATCAATATATTATTAAAATTTCCTTTAACTAAAGATAAATATAAAATAAGAGTTTTCTAGATGATAAAAAATAATATATCTATTCTTATAATCGATGACGAAAATGATATTTGCGAGATGGTTTCAATAATACTTAAAGATGAAGGTTATAAAACTAAAACAGCAAATAATTTTGACGAAGCTATTAATATTATTCAAAATGAAAATATTAGTCTTATAATTACTGACATATGGATGAACAATAATACTAAAGCTGGTTTAGAAATTTTACAGTGGAGTAAAAAATATAATTCCTTAATACCTGTTATTATGATGTCTGGCCATGGCAACATTGAAACTGCTATGATAGCTGCAAAAACTGGAGCTTTTGATTTTATAGAAAAACCTTTTAAATCTGAACGATTATTATTACTAGTTGAAAAAGCTTTAAATGATCGTAATTTAAAAATAAAAATATCTGATTATGAAGCCAAAGAAAAAGAGCGACTGGAACTTATTGGTAAATCTTTAGCTATCAGAAATATTAAAGCACAGTTAAATAAATTATCTACTAATAATAGTAGAATTTTAATTACAGGCCCATCTGGATCAGGAAAAGAACTAGTAGCAAGGTTAATTCATAAAAAATCAATTAGAGATTCTTTCCCTTTTATTATTGCATCTTGTGCAACTTTATCGCCGGAAAGAGTTGAACAAGTATTATTTGGCTGGAGCAATCTTACTGATAAAAATAATATTAATAACTCTAATGTTGGTTTATTTGAACAAGCAAATCATGGAACTCTTTTTTTTGATGAAATTTGTGACTTACCTCTTCAAACACAAGGTAAAATAGTTCAAGCCATCCAAGATCAAAGTTTTTATAAAATAGACTCAAATAATAAAGTTCATGTAGATGTTCGCATTATCTCAGCTAGTAACCAAAATCTATTAAAATCAATTGAAAAAGGAATTCTTAGGGAGGACTTGTTTTACAGACTTTCAGTGGTTCCAATTGAGATGCCACCATTAAATAAGCGTACCGAAGATATAAATAGTCTTGTTGAATACTTTTTTAAATTATTAACAAAAGATTTAACAAGTTTTAACTTAAATTTATCACCTGAAACATTAGCAATATTCCAAAATTATGATTGGCCTGGTAATGTTCGTCAACTTGAAAATGTTTTAGAATGGTTGATTATTATGCATGGATCTCAAAAAGATTATTTAATCAAACCAACTGATTTACCTCCTGAAATTTTAGGGCATGACTCTATGATTAATAAAAAAAATAATGCTTCTGATTTAGAATTATCTTTAAAAGATGCAAGGAAAATTTTTGAAGCAAATTACCTAAAACAACAATTAATTAGATTTAAAGGAAATATAGCAAGAACATCTAATTTTGTTGGTATGGATAGATCTGCATTACACAGAAAGATAAAAGAATTGGATATCAATATTAATAAATTCAATTAACTTGTTTGATATAAAAACTAAAGGTAATTAAATGAAACAAAAAATAATAATTTGTGGTGCAGGTAGAGTTGGAATTTCTATTACTGAACATCTTTCTAACGAAGGTTTTGACATTACTGTTATTGACTCAAATGTTGATGCCATTCAAAAAGCTACTGAGCTATATGATGTTCAAGGAGTACTTGGTCTAGCATCGCACCCCAATGTTCTTGAAGATGCCGGAATTAATGATGCTGACATGATTATTGCTGTCACACAATCTGACGAGATTAATATTGCCGCTTGTCATATTGCAAAATCTATATTTTCTACTCCTACAATGATAATTCGTATTAGATCAAAAGCTTATCTTGAACCAAGGTATGTTGAATATTTATTAAAAGATGTAAAAGTAAATCGTATAATTTCTCCTGAAGATGAAGTTGCATCTGCCATTGTAAATCAATGGAGAACTCCAGGTGCATTTGATGTTGCAGAATTTGCTCGATCTTCTGTAACAATGTTAGGTGTATCTTGTAAAAATGATTGTCCAATACTTGATACTCCCTTAAGAAACCTAATTGATTTATTCCCTGATTTATCTGTTACTGTAATGGCTATTATAAGGGGTACTATACTTATAGTACCAAGAGGTGGTGATGACATTATTTTGTCTGGTGATAGAGTTTATTTAGCTTGTCCAACAATGCAAATTGATAGAACTTTAAAGGCATTCGGTCATGCAGAAATTACAGCTGAAAAAGTAACAATATCAGGAGCTGGAGCAATAGGTATAAGAGTAGCAGAAGAAATACATAAAATATCTCCTGAAACTAATTTAACAATTTTAGAATTAGATAAAGATAAAGCTAGATATGCTGCAGAAACTCTTGAGTACGCAACTATCATATCGGGTGATTCATTAGATCCAGAAATAATAAAAGAGGCTAGACTAGGTCAAGGTGAAACTTACATTGCAGCTACCAACAACGATGAAGTTAATATCTTATCGTCTTTATTAGCTAAAAGATCAGGTGCCTCTCATACAGTAGCTTTAATAAATTTACCTGTTTTTATACCTTTATTTAATTCTCTTGATCTAGAAGGTGTTGTTAGTCCACCTAATCTCACATCTTCATCTATTCTTCAAGAAGTTAGAAGTGGACAAATAGAACATGTACATTCAATTATAGAAGAATTTGGTGAGATTATCTCTTTTGAAGCATTGAAATCTTCTTCTATTGTTGGTAAAAAATTAAAAGATATTAAATTACCCAAGGATGTATCTCTTGGAGCTATAGTTAAAGAAGACCAATCTATCTTATCACCAAGAGGTATCACTATTATTGAAGCAGGAGACATCGTAGTAATGTTTGTACCAGTAAAGTCAATGAAAAAAGTTGAAGAGCTATTATCAGTTAACTTGGATTTTTTTTAATGCCAAATATAACATATATTAATGGAAAGTACTTAAATTATGAAGACTCTAAAATTCATGTAAATGATAGAGGATATCATTTTGGAGATGCTGTTTATGAAGTTATTGTATTTAACAAAAATATTTTTTACGATTTTGATGGTCATATACAAAGATTATTTAAGTCATTAAAATCTTTAGAAATTAAATTTTCACTATCCTCATCATCATTAAAAATAATTATAAACAACCTTATTAGATTGAATAAAGCTATTATAGGCAGTGTTTACATACAAGTTTCAAGAGGGGTGGCAGAGAGAAATCATAGCTTTCATGGTTTAAACATAGAACCAATTTTAACTATTATACTTACGAAAAAATCAAATATTCAAAATGATTTAAACGGTGTGAAAGCGATTACTTTAAATGATAATAGATGGTCCCGACCAGATATAAAAACAACACAACTTCTTCCAAATGTGTTGGCAAAAACTTTAGCTAATAAAAATAATGCCTATGAAAGTATTTTTATTGATAATGAAGGTTACGTTACGGAAGGATCGAGTTCTAACATATGGGTTTTAAATAAAGAGAATCAATTGATTACCAGAAATCTTGATGGAAAAATTCTATCAGGTATAACTAGAAATTCTATTTCTTTATTTGCAAAAAAAAATAATATAACGGTAGTTGAAAAGAAATTTACTCAAATTGAACTTTATAATGCTAAAGAAGTTTTTTTAACAAGTGCCTCATCTTTTATTATGCCAATTGTTAAAATTGATGACCAAAATATAAATCAAGGCCTTGTTGGAAATATTTCTTTAGAATTAAGAAAATTATATTTTGATAATTTTAAACACTCATAATTAAATTATGAATAATTATAATATATTTTTACTATTACCAATTTTTAAAAACTTAAAATTTTTACAAAACGAAATTTTTAATCAAGAAAATTTTATTTCACGCTCTGCTGAAACCCGAAGTTTAGGAGAAGCGTTAAATAGTAAAATTTTTTATGAAAAAATTATTAATATTTCAATACCTAAATCTTCATTATTTTTTTCTTCAACAGTAATTAATGAAATTATATCAAATTTTAATCTTGATTTAATTGATTTAATAATTGTCGATTGTTCATTATCTCCTGTTCAACATAGAAATTTAGAAAAAGCTTTTAATAAAAAAATAATTGATAGGACACAGTTGATAATTGAAATATTTGGTTTGCGAGCCAAAACCAAAGAGGGAAAGCTGCAAGTAGAATTAGCTAATTTAAGTTTTCAAAAAACAAGATTAGTTAGATCATGGACTCATTTAGAAAGACAAAGAGGTGGTTTAAGTAAAGTTGGTGGACCAGGAGAAAGTCAATTAGAATTAGATAAAAGAATAATTGATACAAAAATTAAACAAATAAAAAATCTATTAATCACTGTAAAGAAAACAAGAGAGTTGCAAAGAAGAAGAAGAAAAATAAATTCAAAGTTAATTTTTTCTTTAGTTGGTTATACTAATAGTGGTAAATCTTCAATTTTTAATAATTTAACAAAAGCTGAAGTTTTAGTGAAAGATATGGTATTCGCTACTCTTGACACTAAAATGAGTCTAGTCAATTTTCCTGAGAAAAAACAAATTATTCTTACGGATACAGTTGGTTTTATTTCAGCTTTGCCTACTGAGCTCATCACTGCATTTAATGCTTCTTTAGAAGAGCTTTTTTCTGCTGACTTTTTATTATTAGTTCATGATTTATCAAACGAAAACGTTGAAAATCAAGCTAATTTGGTAATACAAACTCTATTTCAAATTGGTTTTTCTGAACAAGACTTGGAAACTAAAATTATTCATGTGTTTAATAAACAAGATTTAAATTCAGATACTACAGACATCAAAATTAAATATATGGATAAATTTATTTATACTTCAGCTGTTGAAAAGAATGGTCTTGCTGGATTAAAGCAGCTTATTTTCAATTTACTTGAAAAGAATTTTTTAAATATTAATTTTTCAATACCTTTAAATAATCAAAGCATAAATTCTTGGCTTTATAAAAACTCTTATGTTTATGACAATAAGATTTGTCAAATAGACTTTGAAATTAATAAAATAAAAGTCAAAATTTCTTCTGTTAATCTGAATAAATTTAAATCAAAGTTTCCACATATAAATTTTAATTTTATATAATTTAAATTGCATGAGTAATTATGTTAAGTAACATTATAAATAGTAAATCAATTAGAAATGAAATATTAGATTTTATTGTTAACATTTTGATAGATGTTAATGAAAAAATTGTTTTAAATTATTTTAATAAACTTACACCAAAAGATATTGACATAAAGAGCTCTACTGATGATTTCGTAAGTGTTGCTGACAAAAAGTGTGAAGATTATATAACTAAAAAACTTTCTAATTTCCTTGATAACACCAAGATTATAGGTGAAGAAACTGCTTTTCTTGATAAAGAAAATTTTTTAAGTTTATTAAATGAACCACTGTTGTGGGTGATTGACCCCATTGACGGAACAAAAAATTATATAAATGGTAATGAAAACTTCTGTTCAATGATATCATTAGTTAAACATTCTTTTCCAATAGCTTCCTTTATTTATAAACCTTTACAAAGGCAATTTATTTATGCATTTAAAGGTATTGGTGCCTATATATTTGATTTAGAAACTAAACAGTCGAATAAATTAAATTTAGAGCTAGACCCTTTAAATAAAATTATTGGTTCAGGTGGTACTAAAGGTATACCCGAAGTTTTTAGGAAATCCATTTTAAGTAATTTACGATCTTTTACTAAAAGAGTGTTTGTTGGTTCTGCCGGTATAGAAACCATGATGCTAGTTACTAATAAAATTCAATTTATTTTTCATGGTAGAGTTACGCCATGGGATCACTCACCATTAGATCTTATTATAAAAGAAGCTGGAGGTTGTGTCTATATGGCTAGGTTTAAAGAAGAGTTTAATATTAAATCTAAAGGGCCTATTTTAGCTGCCACTAATAGTAATATATGGGATGAAGTAAGAGAAATTGCAATTCCTCAAAGCAACCTATATAGGAAACGATTAATTTAGGTCCTTTTAACTACATTGAATGGGTTAAAAGCTTGATCGCCAGCCATAATTTCCATTCTGTTTATATTAATGTTTTTTGGTCTTGTTGCAATCCAGTATACAGCATCAGCTATATCCTCTGGATTAATAACTTTAGTATCTTTATAAACTTGAGAAGCTTTATCTCTATCACCTTTAAATCTGACAATAGAAAACTCAGTTTCAGCCAGTCCTGGTTCTAAAGAAGTTACATTTATACCTTTGTTTACTAAATCAGCTCGCAAATTCAAGGAAAACTGACTTACAAAAGCTTTAGTGCCTCCATATACATTCCCACCTGGGTAGGGATAAGATCCTGCAACTGAACCAAGGTTAATTATATGACCTTCACCATTTTCAATCATTAAAGGTAATATGTTTCTAGTTGTATAAATCATACCTTTTATGTTTGTGTCTATCATTTGGTCCCAATCGTCAAGATTTGCATTATCAGCGCCTTCTAAACCTAATGCAAGACCAGCGTTGTTGCATAAAACACATATATTATTAAAATTTGGTGGAAGATTATCTATAGCTGTCTTTACAGATCTTCTATCACCTACATCAAAGGATAAAGGTAAAGAACCGTTGCCTAATTCTGCAGCTAGTTCTTCTAAGCGATCAGCTCTTCTACCTGTTATAATTGTTTGCCAACCATTTTTGTTAAATAATTTAGCAGTAGCCATGCCAAAACCAGATGTTGCTCCAGTAATAAAAATTGTTTTAGGTAATTTAGAATTCATTTTTATCCTCTTTAAGTATAGATTTAGCTTTGTTCCATAGTTTCTCGAAATCAGCTTTACTTAAATCATGCCATTTTAAATTAGTCTGTTCAAGAATGTTTTCCATAGTGTTAAATCTATGAATAAATTTATTATTTGCTTTTCTTATCGTCTGATCAGGGTCTAATTTTAAATGTCTAGTTAAGTTTAATATTGTAAAGAAAACATCACCTAGTTCTTCTTCTATATTTTCTTTTTGATTATTCATTATAGCTTCTTTAAGTTCATGTAATTCCTCATCTACTTTTGTTAAAACTTGTGTTTCATTGTCCCAATCAAAGTTAAGAGAAGCTGCTTTCTTTTGAATTTTAATGGACCTAATATTTGATGGAATATTAGTTTCAACTGTATCTAATATATGTTTACTCTCTGTTTTGTTATCACTTTTCTCAGCATTCTTAATTCTCTCCCAACTTTGATTAGGTAAATCTTTGATTTTATAAGTATGATCAAATATTTGAGGGTGACGTCTTATTATCTTTTTAGAAATCTCGTTTGCAACATCATCAAAATCAAAATCACCTTTGTCTGCAGCAACTTGAGAAATTAAAACAACCTGTAATAATAAATCTCCTAATTCGCTTTTAATATTATTAATATCATTAGTTTCTATTGCATTAACTAATTCATATGCTTCTTCAATAGAGTAGGGGGCTAATGAATGATAATCCTGTTTAATATCCCACGGACAACCTTTGTCAGGATCTCTCAAAATTTCAATTATTTTTCTTATTTTTTCTATAGAAACTAATTCATTAAGATTATTTAAATCTGTATCAGAAATTTTTTTCATTTGTTTTCCGTTTTTATGTTATTTACTAACTCTATTACTGTATACTTTATCTATAATATTTGGAGTAGTAAATTGCCAGAAAACAATTTAGGAATTTTTGCAAGATTTAGAAGATATTTTCTTGCTGGTATTTTAGTTATTTCTCCAATTTTAATAACTATATATGTAACATGGATTATTATAACATTCATAGATGCACAGGTAGCCTCCCTATTACCAGAAAGTTTAGATTTTACAAAAAAACTACCTCATCAAATTCCTGGTATAGGATTAATAATAAGCATTGTTTTTATTACTTTCATAGGTGCTTTGACACCTGGTTTTTTAGGTAGAACGCTTCTAAAATCTGGAGAACGAGTTTTAGATAAAATGCCAGTAGTAAGGAGTGTTTATGGAGCTATTAAACAAGTAATGGAAACTGTTATGTCAACTAACTCTAATAGTTTTAGAGAAGTTGTTTTAGTAGAATATCCAAGGAAAGGTATTTGGGTTATAGGCTTTGTAACTGGAGAAACTAAAGGTGAGGTCCAAACATTAAAAAAAGAAAAACTAATAAATGTCTTTATACCTACCACTCCTAATCCAACAAGTGGTTTTCTTTTGTTTTTACCCAAAAAAGACTTGATTTATATGCATATGAAAGTTGAGGATGCAGTTAAAATGGTGATTTCAGGAGGTATAGTAACTCCTAAAATTAAAAAATAATTCACTAGTTCATTTAACCACCTTTCAATAATTTTATAGCTTCATTATTTTCAAAAATTGATAATAAAGTATTAATTTTTAAACGTTCTTTATCATTTTTTATTAAATTAGATGCTTCTTTCCTTGCCAATTCAATTAAATCACTATGTACATGCAAATCAACGAATTTAAAGTCTACATTTCCGGATTGCTTGCTTCCAAGAACTTCTCCAGGACCTCTTAAGATTAAATCTTGTTCAGAAATTACGAAACCGTCATTTGTATCCTTCAAAATCTTAAGTCTTGAATGAGCTATTGGTGTTAATTCTGTTTTATATAATAAAATACATGAGGATTCTTTATCATTTCTTCCTACTCTTCCTCTTAATTGATGAACCTGAGCTAATCCAAACCTTTCAGCACATTCAATCACCATGATGGTTGCATTAGGTATGTCTACACCGACTTCAATTACTGTTGTAGCAACGAGAATCTTACTTTTCCCATTTTTAAAATCATTCATAGAATTTTCTCTATCTATTTTGTCCTGCTTTCCATGTACCAATGATATATTACAATCCTTAAAATAATTTTTTAAATAATCAAATCTTTCATTAACTGCTATTAAGTCTGTGCTCTCAGATTCTTCAATTAATGGACAAACCCAGTATATTAATGCTTCATTTTCTATCGCTCTTTTTATAGATTTTAAAACATCCTCTATTTTACTTTGAGGTAAAACATATGTTTTGATAGGTTTTCTACCTTTGGGTTTTTCTGTAATAGTTGAAATGTTCATGTCGCCATATGCGGTTAAAGCTAAAGACCTAGGTATTGGTGTTGCCGTCATTACTAAAATATTAACATTACTTCCTTTTTCAGTTATTTTAACTCTCTGATTAACACCAAATCTATGTTGTTCGTCAATAACAGCTAAAGATAGATTTTTATAATTTACTTTTTCTGATATTAAGGCATGTGTACCAACAATAATTTTTATAGATCCATTAGCGATATCTTCAATAATAGCCAATCTTTCTTTTTTATTATAACTACCCTTTGACTCTCCTAATAATAGACACACATTTATATTCAATGGTTTGAGAAATTCATTAATGGTATTGAAATGTTGAATTGCTAATATTTCCGTTGGAACTAAAAGTACACTTTGAGAACCATCAGAAATTGAACTAAGCATAGTTATTAGTGCAACAATCGTTTTACCTGATCCTACATCACCTTGAAGCATTCTAATCATAGTGTTATTACTATGAAGATCTGAAAGAATTTCATTTACAACTTCATTTTGATTTTTAGTTAATTTAAAGGGGAGTAAATTGTAGAGTTTTTCTAAAATATTATCATGTTTTTCAATGTTTTTAATTGTCTTTTCTTTTGAGATCTTACTTTTAATAAGTAACATGGATATTTGATTAGCTATAAGTTCATCTAAAGCAAGACGTCTTCTATAATTACTAATTAATTCGGTATCAGACATTTTATTTGGGTTATGGGTTTTAACTATGCATTCTTTCCAATTAGGTAAATTAAGTTTATTAATAGTATCTTGCGATAACCATTCTTCAAAATACGGTATTTGTTTTAAACACTCACTGACAAGCTTTGATATAAATTTTTGATTAAAACCAATAAACAATGGATATATTGTTTCAATCTTAGGTATCAAGTTCCTTTGATTATTAGTAGTTACATAATCAGGATGAACAATTTGGCCAACTCCACTAAAATTTTCGAATTTTCCACTTACAATAATTTTGTTTCCAACTTTATAAATGTTTCTTAAATATTTTGTGTTTTGACCAAAATATATTAAATCCAATCTAATATTTTTTTCTTGGTCTAATCCAAATGTAATTATTCTTGATATGTTATTTTTTTTTCTAAAATTAAAAGGAGGTATAATAATCTCCACAACCTCAACTTCACAGGTAATAATTGAACCATGTTCAATAGTTCTTAAGGATGTATTTTGAAATCTATCTATAGCTTTTATGGGTAAATAAAATAAGATATTAATGATATAAGGGCCTATTTTTTTTTTTAATACGGTAAGTCTTTTTTCGCCAACACCATTCAATTTGCTTATTGAAGAAAATAAGTTAAAAATAGTTTGTGGTCTTTTGATTAAAAAATTAGACAAGATTTAAAAAACCTTTATTTATTGCACTCACGTTAACTATATACTAATTAAACGAGATTATATTGGAAAATAGAAGTAATTTTATTAAAAAATTAATTTACAGATCTAAATACACAGGCACCCGTGAGACAGATATTTTGCTTGGTGACTTTGCTGATAATAATATTAACAAACTTAATAATTCTGAATTATTAGCATATCAAAAATTACTAGATTCTGGAGACCCTCGTATATGGCGTTTATCTATTGATATTGAACCAACTAAATCTGAACAAGAAAAATTTATTATTAAAATGATAAAAAAATATAAAGGTTTTAATGTTTAATCAAAATTTTAACATTGATAATCTTGATGGTTTTTATGGCGTCAGAGATGGTCTTATACCATTTTTACTATCTTCATTAGTTCAAACAAATAACGTTCTTTATATTGCTAAAAATGATTTGGAACTATCCAATATATATAATTTCTTTTTAGAAAATTTTCAAAATGTTAATGTTTATAGTATACCTGCTTGGGATTGCCTTCCTTACGACATTTCATCACCAAATTTTAACATTATAAGTGAACGTGTTAAGTCATTTACCAAACTTTCCTTTTTTAGAGGAATAGATAATAAAAATATAATTCTGACAACTGTTAATGGCCTTCTAATTAAAACAGCACCAAGAAATTTTTATTCCTCAAATTTTTTAAATATTACTAAACACGACATAAATTCTTTAAAGCATATAAGTAATTTTTTAAGTAAAATAGGTTATACACGTGTTGAAACAGTTAGAGAATCTGGTGAGTTTGGAATAAGAGGTAGTATTCTAGATTTGTTTCCTGTTGGTTCATCAAAAGCCTTTAGGATAGATTTTATTGGTGATGAAATAGATTCAATGAAGGTAATGGATCCATTAACTCAAAGATCTAGTGATTTAATAAATAATATTGATGTTTATCCATCTAATGAATATTTATTAGATGAAAAAAACATAAAGAACTTTAGACAAAAATTTAGATTAGCTTCAGGATCAAAAAGTTTAAAAAGCCACACTTATGAAAAGGTTTCTTCGGGTGTTAAATTTCAAGGTATTGAACATTTTTTACCTTTAATTCATCAAAGTCCTCTTAGTTCTATCTTTGATTTTTTTTATAGTGACCCTAAATCAGTTGTTGTTTTAGCAAAAAAATTTTTTAGTTTAATTAACAAGCGTTATGAAGAGATAGAAAATTTTGTAGATGAGAGAAAATTTGAGAAATCTGATAATAGCGTAGTTAAAGTTGATGATCTCTATTTGAGTAAACAGGAATTAGATGAAAAGCTTGCACTTTATAAAACAATAGAATTAAACGAATTTGATTATTTAGATAATAAAACTAAAAAAGTTATAAATTTATATTCAAAACCTTTGTTAATACCCAATGATCCAAATTTACTTAATAATAATAGAATAAGTATGTTTGTTAAATTTTGTATAAACCAATATTTAAATAATAAAAAAATCTTAATAGTTACAGAAGATAAATCAAGATTAACGAACTTAATAAACTTTTTTGATGATGATTTTAAGAAACATAACATCAATTTCAATGTTATAGAAATTGAAAAATTGGTTTCCACACAAATTACAAATAATTTTAATTTTTCTAGTTCACCATATATAGAAAGTTTTGAGATTAATGATCATTTAATTGTGTTTGACCGTGACATATTTGGTACTGCTGAAAAAAAGAAAAAATCTTGGCGAAGAAAAACTGAAAATTTTCTAAAAGACGTAAATAATATTGATACAGGTGATCTGGTTGCACATATAGACCATGGAATTGGAAAGTATGATGGATTAGAGAAAATTGTTACTAATGGTATTGATCATGATTGTTTAAGATTATTATATCATGGTGGAGATAAGTTGTATTTACCTGTAGAAAATATGAACCTCTTAAGTAGAGTTGGTGATAATAATTTATCAAGAGATTTAGATAAATTAGGAGCAGCTAATTGGCAAAACAGAAAGGCAAATGTAAGAAAAAAAATTAAAGATATGGCAGAAAAATTAATTCGAGTAGCTGCTCAAAGAGAAATTATATCCACAGAAAAACTTCTAATTCCAGATGAATATTATACATTTTCTAAAAATTTTCCCTTTGAATTAACAGATGATCAAGAAACTGCAATTAATGATATAATTGCTGATCTTGAAACTGGCAAGCTGATGGATAGACTTATATGTGGTGATGTTGGTTTTGGTAAAACAGAAGTAGCTCTTAGAGCATCATTCATAGTCGCAAATGCAGGTTATCAAGTGGCTTTAGTTGCTCCAACAACAATTTTAGTAAAGCAACATTTTAAAAGTTTTTTTGATAGATTTAAAAAGTCATCTTTAAGTATTGCATCACTTTCTAGAATGACAAGTTTAAAAGATCGAAAGAAAGTAAAAGATGATCTCAAATCTGGAAATATTAACGTAGTTATTGGAACACATGCATTATTATCAAATGACATTGACTTTAATAATCTAGGTTTACTAATAGTTGATGAAGAGCAACATTTTGGAGTAGGGCAAAAGGAAAAGATTAAAGAACTACAAGGAAATATACATGTTTTAACTTTAACAGCAACACCAATTCCAAGAACTCTTCAACTATCATTATCCGGACTAAAAGAGTTAAGTTTAATTACCACTCCACCTATTAATAGATTGTCTGTTAGAACCTTTGTATTAGAATGGGATAACGTTGTCTTAATTGATGCTTTATTAAGAGAAAAAAATAGAGGAGGACAAACTTTTGTTGTATGTCCAAGAGTTAGAGATATTGACGATTTATATCAAAAAATTAATAGAATGGTTCCAAATTTAGTTATTAGTGTAGCTCATGGGCA
The DNA here is from genome assembly GCF_047717795.1 of Candidatus Levibacter sp. Uisw_134_01. Lineage (GTDB taxonomy): Bacteria > Pseudomonadota > Alphaproteobacteria > Puniceispirillales > Marisalimonadaceae > Marisalimonas. The sequence goes on from NZ_CP159808.1 coordinate 1,026,269, forward strand.
AATGAAAATAGATGAATTAGATAAGTCTATTAATTCATTCTCTGAAGGTAAATCAGATATTTTGATTTCTACGAATATAATTGAGTCTGGTATAGACATCCCAAATGCTAATACTATGATCATACACAAATCAGATTTGTTTGGTCTTTCTCAATTATATCAATTGAGAGGTAGAGTAGGTCGTGGAAAACATAGAGCTTACTCTTACTTTACTATTGAGCCAGGTAAAATTTTGTTAAATAAATCTCAACAAAGATTAGATGTCATCAAAACATTAGATAATTTAGGAGCTGGTTTTTCGCTTGCCAGTTATGATATGGATATTAGAGGGTCAGGTAATCTTTTAGGGGATGAACAATCAGGACAAATTAAAGAAGTTGGTGTTGAATTGTATCAAGACATGCTAAAAGAAGCGGTAAGTTCGTATAAAGATAGTAGTAAAAAAATCGAAGAGCTTTGGTCTCCATCAATCTCTCTTGGTCTATCGATACTTATTCCTGAGGACTATGTTTTTGATCTTCCTACTAGAATGTCTCTGTATAGAAAAGCAGGTGAATTAAGTTCACCTGAGGATATAAATACTTTTACCGAAGAATTATTTGATAGATTTGGCCCTCCACCTGAAGAAGTTAATAATTTGCTTATGACTTTAATGATAAAAAACAAGTGTTTATACAATAAAATTAATATTATAGATGCTGGGCCAAAAGGAGTTTTATTAGGTTTTAAAAATAACTTTTTTAATAATGCAGATAAGCTTTTAGGATGGGTAACAAAGAAAAGCGGTCAAGTTAAGATTAGGCCAGATCAAAAATTATTCTTGCAAAAAACACTAAATACAAGAGAAGAAAAATTTAATGCTGTCCTAAGTTTAATTGAAGAGTTACAACTTTTTAATAATTAATTTTTAAATTACCAAGTTCCAGTGTTTTTCATGCTTTTCCAAGGCTCCATAAGCTCAAGGTTTTCACCCTGTTGAAGCAATTCAATCGAAATATTATCAGGTGACTTTACAAAAGCCATTCTACCTTCTCTAGGAGGTCTATTAATAATTACACCATTATCCATCAATTTTTGGCAAGTTTCATATATATTTTTAACTGATAACGCAAGATGACCAAAATTTCTACCAGATCCATAAGTTTCTGGTTCCCAATTATAAGTCAATTCAATTTCAGGTGACCTTGTTTCAATAGCTGTGTTCTCGTCTTCTGGAGCTGCTAAAAAAATTAGTGTGAACTTTCCTTCAGGCACATCTTTACGTCTTATTTCAACAAGACCTAATTTATTACAATAAAAGTCAATTGAATCTTCAATGTTTGTAACTCTAATCATTGTATGCAAGAATTTCATTTTTAAACCTATATCTGTTGTATTTTATATATCGCAATATATAATTTAAATGTAAAGAAGTTAATAAGTACTATTTTTTAAAATAAGAAACTAGATAAATGAAATTAGAGAAATTTGAAGTTGGATATAATATACCTGCAAAAGTGGGTATGAATATTAAAGATGTCCAAACACCTTCTTTAATAATAGATTATAAAATATTTGAAAATAATATTTTAAAAATGAAAGAATTTATTACAAATAACAAAGTAAAATTAAGACCCCATGCTAAAATGCATAAATCAATTGATGTTGCAAATTTTCAAATAAATAATGGGGGTGCACACGGTATTTGTTGTCAAAAAGTAAGTGAAGCTGAAGTGTTTTTTAGACATGGTATTAAAGATATATTGATTACTAACCAAGTAACTGATCTTTTAAAAATTGATAGATTAACAAAAATTGATACAAAAAATTGCAATATAAGTTGTTGTGTAGATAATGAAGAAAATATTATTAACATCCAAAATTCAGCTTTTGAAAATAATTCTATTATTAATGTTTATATAGAATATGACTGTGGAGCTAATAGATGTGGGTTAGAATCCTTCAAAGAAATACAAAGCTTAATAGATTTAATTAACACAATGTCAAATATTAAATTTGAAGGTTTTCAAGCTTATAATGGGTCCATACAACATATTGAAGATTTTGTACAAAGAAAGATAAATGTTCAAGAGACATGTAATAAAATTAGATCTTTAAAAACAAGATTTAAAGATTACTCTCCAATTATAACAGGTGTTGGCACAGGATGTTTTGACCTAGAAGTTAAAGAAAATGTCTATGATGAAATTCAAGTAGGTTCATATGCATTTATGGATGCTCACTATTCATCTTTAAAAAAAGACAGTAAGGTAAATAATACTATTAATTTTAAAAATGCGTTATTTGTATTATCAAATGTAATGTCTACTTCCGTAAAAAAACAAGCTGTTGTAGATGCAGGGTTAAAATCAATGTCCTTAGACAGCGGTTTACCAACAGTTTTTAATTATGACTTAAAGTATATCAATTGCTCAGATGAACATGGTGTAATAGAAGATTTAGATAATTTACTTAAAATTAATGATAAAGTTTTTTTAATACCTGGTCACTGTGATCCTACTTGTAATCTTCATGATTGGTATGTTGTAAAAAAAGACAATATTGTAATTGACCTTTGGCCGGTGTCTGCTAGGGGTTTTAGCTATTAATGTTTTTTATAAATATTAATGAAATAAATGTTTTAAATAAAAAAATAAACTTTTAAAAATTCTAAATGAGATATATGAAGTTAATCTAACTAATAATGCTCCATAGAAAGCTACAGAGCGATGTAAAGGATTAGTTGTTGCATGGTGACTTAAATAGGGTTAAATAATTTTGAACAGTTTTTACAATAAAAGTATGAAATTATTGATATTTTCATTTATATTGGCTCTCAATTTTAAACATTTAGCATATTCACAAACATCAAATTTTGAAAACAAGATATCCGAGCCACCTTTGTGTTCAAATAATAGAGGCGAGAAAGTTTATTTCAAAAATCTTAATTCTAAAACAGGAAGATTTACTGCAGGAGTTGCTAAAAGAGACATAAATGGTTTACCAATAATCTATAGATTTAATTACCAAAAATCATCAAAAGCACTTCAACTGTTTATAGACTTTCATGAATGTGCTCACCATCAAACTGGTGTTTTAGAAAAAAAACCTCCAAAACAAAATAGCTTTGAATACATGATGAAAGAAAGTATTGCTGATTGCTTAGCTACAATTCGAATTAAATCAGATAAAATTAATGGACAGTTTTTAATTAAAGAAGTTCTTGTTGAATTAAAAAAAGATATGACGATTATTGGTTTTTCAAAATCTATAATTGAGAGCAGAGAGATGAATATTAAAAAATGCTTTAAAAAAAATATTTCATTGTCAACATATATAGATGACATTCTAAATAAACGTAACTTAAAGTAGAAAAATATATAACTTAAACAGTAACTTAATAAATGAAATGGCGGATGGGGTGGGATTCGAACCCACGGAAGGCTTTCACCTTCGCCGGTTTTCAAGACCGGTACTTTCAACCGCTCAGTCACCCATCCAGCATTGAATTTTTTTAAACTAGGTTCACATTGATGGCAAGTAAAATCTAGTTAAATATTATTACTAATTAATAATTTTAATTTTTTGACTATAAATTAATATATTTATTTTTTTTTATTAATAAGTGTTTAAAGTAAAAATGCTTTTGAAAGGAATACAATTATGTTTGTTTTTAAATATGTTATAATTTATTTATTCTTTTTTATATATTTTCCTTTAACTTCTTATGCTAGTTCTTCTGATAATAAATTTAATACTTTTATAAATGATATTTCTAACGACGCTCAAAAAAAAGGTATTTCTGCAAAGGTAATTAAGCAATTCAAAAAAAAGGCCTATTTTATTCCTAGAGTTATTGAACTTGATAGATCTCAACCTGAGTTTAAACTAACTTTAGATCAATATTTAAAAAGAGTTGTCACTCCTCTTAGAATTAAAAAAGCAAACAAAAAATATAAAGAAAATAAAATCCTTCTAAACAAAATTGCTAAGCATTATGGTGTCCAGCCAAGGTTTATAGTTGCTTTGTGGGGTATTGAAACAGATTTTGGAAGATTAACTGGAGGGTTTTCAGTTATATCATCATTAGCTTCGTTAACTTTTGATGGAAGAAGACATGATTATTTTAAAAAAGAATTATTTAATGCTCTTAAGATTATTAGTGATGGACACATTTCCTTAAATAAAATGACTGGATCTTGGGCTGGTGCAATGGGTCAATGTCAATTTATGCCCTCTAGTTTTTTAAATTATGCAAGTGACTGGGATAAAGACGGCACAAAAAATATTTGGACTTCAAAACCGGATGTGTTTGCTTCAGCTGCTAATTACTTAAACAAAGTTGGCTGGTCTGACAAAAAAACTTGGGGAAGAAAAGTTTTTTTAGGTGATAATAAATTTGAGCTTAATAAAAAATATATTTCTTTAAAAAAGTGGTCATCTAAAGGAATTCTAAATACTGATAAAACTAAGCTTCCTCAATTAGATTTAAAAGCTAGACTTGTTATTCCTGACAACTATGGTAACTATGGTTTTTTAGTTTATAGCAATTTTGATTCTCTTCTTAATTGGAACAGATCTAATTATTTTGCAATAGCTGTCGGCAACTTGTCAGACTCAATAAGTGAAAAATAATATATGTATTCTAATTCAATAGGCTTAAAGTCAAATAATTTAATCCAATTAATACTATTATTAATTTTATTACTTTTATTACAAAGTTGTACATCAGGTATTGAGGTTGCTGCAAATTTAGGGAAAAAATATTTCATTCCAAATAACAAAAAGAGTGATTCTTCAAATGCTGTTTTTAAAATTGGTAAAAAATATAAGATAAAAGGAAAATATTATTTTCCAAAGAAAGATCTCTATTATAACAAAACTGGAATTGCTTCTTGGTATGGTCCAAAATTTCATGGTAAAATTACAGCAAATGGTGAAGTTTATGATCAATATGCTCTAACCGCAGCTCATAGAACATTACCTCTTCCTAGTGCAGTCAAAGTAACTAACTTAGAAAATAACAAATCCATCATTTTAAGAATTAATGATAGGGGACCCTATGTTAATGATAGAATTATAGATTTATCATCTAAAGCAGCCGATATCCTTGGTTTAAAAAAGAAGGGAACAGGTCTTGTTAGAGTTACTATTCTAAAGGAGAAAAGTAAAATCCTTGAAAAGCTTGCTAAAAAAGGATATTTTCCTGAAATCAAAGATTTACCTAAACTAGAACTGCCTCAAGTAAATGTTCCAAAAATTAATAATGTTAAAGTTGTAGGTTCAAAGAAAAAAATATTAAAAAATAAAATAAACTATGATGTTAATAATTTAAATAAAGAGTTTAAAATTTTTATAAAATTAGCATCCTTTAGCTCTCTTAAATCAGCACAATTAATGAAAAAAAAGCTTTCATATGTTGAAAATGTAAAAATTTATAAAACAATGTCTCGTGACAAAGAATTTTTTCAAGTTAAAGCAGGTCCGTTTTTAGATGTTAAAAAAGTTGATGCTTTGCACTATTTACTATTAAAAAAGGGAATGCAAGGTGCTCAAATTGTTGTTGAATAAAATTTCATGAGGTTATTAATGCAAAAACAAAGAATAAATTTTTACTTATTATTTTTCTTTTTATTAAGTTTTAATTTTATATGGATGAAAAAATCCATTTCTCAATTACTAGATATTAAGTCTCCAGCAAAGCAAGTAATAATCTACGATCATGAAGCTGATGAAGTTTTGTTTGAAAAAAATGCTGATCAAATTATGAAACCTGCCTCAATGGCAAAAGTAATGACAGCTTACATAATATTTGACAAACTTAAAGATCAGTCATTGCAGATGTCAGATACTTTTTTAGTATCTAATAAAGCCTGGCGTATGGGTGGTTCTCGATCTTTTCTTGAACTTAATACTAATGTAAGTATTAAAGATTTACTTCTAGGTTTGATAGTTCAATCTGGAAATGATGCTGCTGTTGTCCTAGCAGAAGGTGTTTCTGGAGGAGAGGAAGCATTTGCAAGGGAAATGAATAGATATGCTAAAATTTTAGGTATGAATAATACTTATTTCACCAACGCAACTGGCTGGCCTCATCCAGATCTAAAAACAACTTCTAGAGATCTAGTTATTTTAACACGCAATATAATAAATAATTTTCCTAAATTATACGAATTATTTAATGAAAAGATTTTTAATTACAATAATATTAAACAATCTAATAGAAACCCTCTATTATATTCTATGAATGGAGCTGATGGCTTGAAAACTGGCCATACTAATGAGTCAGGTTATGGACTAATTGGATCAGTTAAGAAAAATAATAGAAGGGTATCAATTGTTATAAATGGCCTTAATAGTAAAAAGAAAAGAACATTTGAAAGTAAAAGGCTCTTTAATATAGTTTTTAGAGAAACTGCTTTATTATCATTATTCAATGATAAGAAAAGCCTTGCTAGTGCAAACATATGGTTGGGCAAACAACCTCAGGTAGATTTAGTTGCAGAAAAAGCATTTAAAAAAATTATTTCTCCATTGGAATTGAATAAAACTAAGATAAAGATTCAATGGAAGGATCCAATAGCCGCTCCAATTACGAAAGGCGATAAAGTGGGAGATATTTTAATAGACATCCCAGGAAAAGAATTAATTAAACAGAATATTGTTTCAACTCAAAACATTGATACAATGTCCACGTTTATGAAAGCAAAATCTATTTTAATGTATTTGCTTTATGGAGAATTTGTTGTCAAATAACTATTACAACAAATCAAAAAAAGGTCTTTTTATTTCTTTTGAAGGTGGTGAGGGTGTTGGAAAGAGCACTCAAATAGAGTTATTAAAAACATCTCTTACAAAAAAAAAAATTAATGTACTCTCAACAAGAGAACCAGGAGGGACTAAAGAAGGTGAATTAATCAGAAAATTTTTAGTTTCAGGTGAAATAAACTCTTGGGATACTTACTCTGAATCACTGTTATTTAATGCCTTAAGAAGAGAACATATAAATAAAATTATCAATCCTTCATTATTTAAAGGGGATATTGTTTTATGTGATAGATTTATTGATTCAACTATTGTTTACCAAGGAGTAGGGGGGGCGATTAATCAAACCCTGTTGTTAAGTTTACATAAAAATTTCTGTTATGATCTTTATCCTGACATAACTTTTTTTTTAAGTCTTGATCCTAAAGTAGGTTTAGATAGAACTTTATCTCGTAACAATAAAACAGAAAATAGATTTGAAAATATGGGATTATTATATCATCAAAAAATACAAGATGGTTTTAAAGCTTTAAGTGACAAAAATAATAAACGATTTTTTGAAATCAATGCTGAATTATCTGTTGAAAAAATTTCAAATCAAATTTACGACCATGTTATTTCAATAATTAAATCAAATGACTAATACAGCATTAAGCAATACATTTTTTTTTAATGATGAATTAAAAGAAAGTATATTTAATGCCATTTCTTCAAATTATATCAACTCCTTTATAATATCCGGGCCTGAAGGTTTAGGCAAAACAAATTTTATAATTAATTTATCTAAGTTTATTTTATGTGAACTAGAAAACGAAAATTCATTAAATTTAAGTAAACTTAAAAATTCAAAAAACATTTTTGATAATATTATTAAAAATAAATCCTTTTACTTATTTGACAATGGGTCACACCCAGATTTTTTTCATTTAAAAAATACAATCGAAAATTTAGGAAAAAAAATTCCTATTGATGAAGTAAGAAAATTAAAATCTTTTTTTCACAAGACTGTTTCCGTATCAAAAACTAAAGTTGCAATAATAAACAAAATAGAAGATTTAACCATAAACTCACTAAATTCACTTTTGAAAACTATTGAAGAATTACCAGAAAATTCATATATTTTTATCATATCAAACAAGCCTTTGAACATAATTGAAACTATAAAGTCAAGGTGTACTTTATTTTATATTAATTCACTCAACGAAATTGATTTTAATTATTTTATAGAAAAGAATTTTTCTAATGTTTCTCTCGAAGAGGCTAGCTTTTTATCAAGTATTAGTAATGGTTCTCCAGGTTTAGCTAAAGAATTAATAGATAACAAAACATATAATATTTATGATAATTTACTGGATGAAATTATTGATTATCATGCATCTACTTTGTTTTTAGAAAAAATAAACAACTTATTTTCAGTTAATGAAAAAAACAACGCTTTTTTATTTTCAAGTTTTCAACTAATAATTAACGATCTTATAAAAAAATCCACTTTTTATTTAAACACTAAAAAGTTTGTTGATTGTACTTTAACAAAAGAAAAAACTTTAATTAAATTAATTTTAAATCACAATAATGGTTTAAAGCTTTTGAATTTACATTCAAAATTTGATAGATATATGAATTCTGCTGATTTAGTTAATTTAAATAAGTCTGAAATAATTATCGATACTTTAAAAGATTTGTTAGGCAAGTAGTTTTAAAAGCTTTTATATGAAAAACACTTATTACATTACAACTCCAATTTATTATGTAAACGACCTTCCTCATATTGGTCATGCTTACACAACATTATCTTGTGATATATTGGCAAGATTTAAGCGTCTTGATGATTTTGATGTTTTTTTCTTAACAGGGACTGATGAACATGGTCAGAAAGTAGAGACAGCTGCAAATAATAAAAACGTTAAACCTCATGATTTTGTAGATGAAGTATCACAAAACTTTAAAAATCTACTTAATTGTATGAATTTTTCGACTGATGACTTTATTAGAACAACAGAAAAAAGACATATTAAATCCTGTCATAAAATTTGGAATGCCCTTATCGATAATGGTCATATTTATTTAGGCAAATATGCGGGTTGGTATGCAGTAAGAGATGAGGCTTTTTTTTTAGAGTCTGAACTAATTGACGGAAAAGCACCTTCTGGTGCACCAGTTGAATGGGTTGAAGAACCTTCTTATTTTTTTAATTTGTCAAAATGGCAGGATGAATTGCTTTCTTTTTATGATGAAAACAAAGATTTTATATCACCTATTTCAAGAAGAAATGAAATTCTTAGTTTTGTTAAAGGAGGATTGAAAGATCTTTCTGTTAGTAGAACAAGTTTTTCTTGGGGTGTAAACGTTCCAAATGACGATAATCATATCATGTATGTATGGCTTGATGCTCTTACAAATTATTTGTCAGCTTGTAATTATTCTGAAGATGATAAAAAAGATTTTTTTTCTAAATATTGGCCTGCAAATATTCATATGGTAGGCAAAGATATAATTAGATTTCATGCTGTTTATTGGCCCGCGTTTCTTATGGCAGCTAAATTGCCACTACCAAAGAAAATTTTTGCACATGGATGGTGGACTAATGAAGGTAATAAAATATCAAAATCATTGGGAAATGTTATTAATCCATTTGAAATAGTTGAAAAATACGGCATTGATCAAGTTAGATATTTTTTGATGAGGGAGGTGCCTTTTGGTAATGATGGAGACTTTTCAAATTCTCAATTAGTGAATAGAGTAAACAGTGATCTTGCTAACAGTTATGGAAATCTTTTTCAACGTGTAGTGTCGATGATTTGTAAGAACTGTGATGAAGAAGTGCCTTTAAAACCAAAGAATTTTAAAATTGAAGATTTGATTTTAATTAATTCTATCAAGGATCATATAGATGATTACAGGTTTTTAATTGATAATCAAAAATTTGATCAATATTTAAAAAATATTTGGATTACAATAAGCAATGCTAATAAATATGTAGATGAACAAGCTCCATGGTCCCTAAAGAAAAGTGATTTTTCTAGAATGGAGGATGTTTTATATATTTTATTAGAGACAGTAAGGCAGGTGTCTATTTTACTTCAACCTTTTATGCCTGTTTCATCTAAAGCAATTCTGGATCATCTAAAAATAGCAGATGATGAGAGAGATTTTAAGTCGCTTGGTAAGATGTATGAAGGTGGTATTAACATTTCAACACCATTACCATTATTTCCTAGAATTAATTAAATGAAAGTTATATGAGTTATTTAATAGATACACATGCACATTTGGATTTTCCAGAATTATACTCCAAACTTGATTTAATAATAGAAAACGCTAAAAACCAAAATGTTTTGAAAATTATTACTATCTCAACAAATTTAAACAAAATTAGAAAAATTATTCAAATTTCAAATGATTATGATGTTGTTTATTTTACCGTAGGAGTCCATCCAAACGAAGTTTTAAAGGATAAAGACTATGAAAATTACTCTCTTATATCTGATATTTCGAATAATTTAAAATGTGTTGGAATAGGCGAATGCGGTCTGGATTATCATTTTGGAAATGAAGATAAAGAAAAACAGAAATTATCATTTATAACTCAGATAAAAGTAGCAAGAGACAAGAAACTTCCATTAATTATTCATTCACGAGATGCAGACGAAGATATGATTGATATTTTACAAGATGAATATAAAAAGGGGGCTTTTAAAGCTATTCTTCATTGTTTTAGTTCAGGTAAAGATTTAGCATTATGTGGCCTTGATCTAGGTTTTTATATTTCTTTTTCAGGAATAGTAACATTTAAATCTGCAAAGTTAATACAGGAAATTGCGTGTATTGTTCCTAAAGATAGAATATTAGTTGAGACAGATGCTCCATATTTAGCCCCAACTCCTTTTAGAGGATCTGTTAACGAGCCTAAAAACTGCTTTCATACAGCAAAATTTCTATCAGAAATTAGAAATAGTGATTTTAACGATTTTACTAATCATTTATGTATGAACTCTCTAAGAATTTTTGATAAGATGTTAAAATGAAAAGTGAACTTAAAATAACTGTATTAGGTACAGGAACGTCTGTAGGCATTCCTGCTTTAGGTAAGTTAGGTTGGGGCAAATGTGACCCTAATAATCCAAAAAATAAACGTCAAAGGTGTTCTATTTTAATTCAAAATGAAAATACAACTATATTAATTGATGCTGGTCCTGACATAAAAAATCAATTAATAGAACATAACATAAAGAAAATAGATGGTGTGCTTATTACTCATCAACATTCTGATCATATTTCAGGATTAGATGAATTAAGACCATTTTATTTTTACAACAGAGAAAAAATAAAGTTATACACTAATTCTGAAACATCCATTTTTTTATTAAACAGATTTGATTATCTATTTAATAGAAATAAAAACTCTCAATCTTATTTTGAACCACCATTAGAACTTATAAATATAGATTATTATCAAAATTTAATGGTTAATAATATTTCTATTCACACAATTAAGCAACATCATGGTGTTATAGACACACTTGGCTTTATTATTAACAATACATTTGCTTATTGTACTGACGTCGTTTCTTTTCCAAAAGAGAGTTTAGAATGTCTATATAATCTAAATACTATTATTATAACTGGTTTAAGGTCTGCACCTCATACTGCTCACGCTCATTTTGATCTTACCTTTAAGTGGTTAGCTGATTTAAAGCCACGTATTGCATATTTAACACATTTAAGCCCAGAGTCAGATCATGATACAGTAACAAAATTGTGTCCATCTGGTGTTTATCCAGCTTATGATGGTTTAGTTATTAATATTTAGTTTACATAATATATATTATGCGACAAATGTATATTATTTATTATACAATATATTATATCACCTACTACGGTTATTATAATTAACAAACTTACATAATCATATAACAATTAATAAAAACAATAAGTTATTAAATTTAACTAATAATAAAATTAAATTAAAAATTTAAAATATCTAATAAATTGTGTCTTATAAATTTATAATATAATCTGGATATAATTTAATTTAGATGGAGATATTAATGTCTATAAAGCCTTATGGTTCTACTTCAGGAAGAAAACATGGAAAACCAGGAATAGAGATAAGACCTTCTTCTAAAACTGTAGATGCCCATTGTCATCTTCATGTTCAAGAAGCAGCAGACCTCGTCCAAGGAATATTTGACCAACAAGATATCCCTGCTTTTAGACATGCCAACCAAATTACCACAAATCAAAATATTCAGCAGGTTAAAGATAGATTTATGGATTTAACTAATGTTGAAACAAGATTAAAAAAAATGGACTCACAAGGCATTGATCTACAAGTTTTGATACCTGTTCCCTTTCAGCATTATTGTAATATAAAAAGTGAAGTTGCATTCAAAGCTATAGAAACTATTAATAACAAACTTTCAGAAACAGCTAATAATCGAAAAGATAGGTTTGTTGCATTAGGAACTCTTCCAATGCAGAACGGTGATATTGCTGTCAAAGAAATGGAAAGATGTGTAAATGAACTTGATATTAGAGGCTTTCAGATTATTACATTTCAAGACGGGAAAGAGTTATCACACCCTTCTTATGATGGTATTTGGGAAACAGCTACAAAGTTAGATATCCCTATTTTTCTTCATCCTAATGGTTATCCAGAAGGAGAAAGATTAAAAGATCATTATTTCATTAACATAATTGGCAACCCCATGGACACCACTGCTGCTCTTCACCATTTAATTTTTGATGGGACAATGGAAAAAAATCCAAATTTAAAAATCTTTGTTGCCCATGGTGGTGGTTATCTACCGGCGTATTCAGCTAGAATTGATCACGCCTGGGGAGCCAGGCCTGACTGTAGAGGCAACAATCTCAAGCATATGCCATCAGACTACCTAAAAAGAATGTATTTTGATACCGTTGTATTTTCATTTGACCAACTAAAATATCTTGTAGATAAATATGGAGCTGATCATATAATTATGGGTACTGATTACCCCTATGATATGGCTGAAGATGATCCTATAGAACATGTTATGGGAACTGAAGAGCTTTCAAAAGATCAAATTGAAATGATTACTGGTGGCAATGCCTGCTCATTATTCAAAATAAAGTAAGAAGTTTATATTGAAAGAAAATCTAATTATAGCTGGTTATCAAGGCTCTGGTTCAATACACACCAAATCAGTTGAATATTTTATTGATGAATTAAGTAGTGAATTCATTACTGATTTTATAATGGATATCACAAATGATGGAGACAAAGCCTCAAGTTTAATCGAGAAGACACAACTAGGAGAAATACACGCTTCATACTTATTATCTAGTTATTTTGAGAAAATATTGCCAGAAATCCAAATTTTAGACTTACCTTATTTATTCAATAACAGAAATGAAGCATATAACTCATTAAAATCAGATTTATTCAATTATATAGATAATAAGTTAAAAATTAAAAATTTAAAACTATTAGGTTTTTGGGACAATGGTATTAGACATATAAGTTCTAAAATAAAATTAATAAAAAATCTTTCTGATTGCAAAGGACAAGTAATACGAACCACCCCTAGCCCACTTCATATAGAAATTTTTAGAAAATTAGGATTTATACCAAAACCTCTAGATGTAAGAGATTTTAAATTAGCTGTAGAAAAAAATGATATAGATGCACAAGAAAATCCTTTAACTAATTACTGGAATTTTGGAGTATATAAAAAACAGGAATTCGTTTCTTTAACATCACATATTTTTGGGTTTTGTTTATTTGTAATTAATGATGATTATTTCAATAAATTGTCAGATTTAAACAAGAAATTCTTAATTAAAAAATCTAAAGAAACAACTAAATTTCAAAGAAGGTTAGCGATTAGTGAAGATGATATCTTGATAAAGAAAATAAAGTCAAAAAACTTAAAAATTGAAAATATTGACAAAGATTGTTTAGAGGATTTTAAAAAAGCAACAAATAATTTTCATGAAAATTACTTTCAAACTTACCCTCATATGAAAGAGTATATTAAAATTTAATAAATATTTTATTTTACAGGCCTTAAGAAATCAAAATCAGCCCCTTTATCTGCTTGAAGCACGCTTTCATGGAATATTTTATCGTAACCCCTTCTTTTAATTTCTGTATTACTTTTTTTGCTCTTTTTTCTGATTGTTATTTCTTCATCAGATAATTTAAGTTCTAATAATCTTTGTTTAACATCTAATTTTATAATATCGCCACTCTTTACGATGTCTAAAGTTCCACCAGCGGCAGCCTCTGGACAGACATGCAAAATAATTGTTCCTGCTGCAGTTCCACTCATTCTTCCATCAGAAATCCTTACCATGTCCTTAACACCTTGCTTAGCTAATTTTTTAGGAATAGGTATTAAGCCTGCCTCAGGCATGCCTGGCGCTCCTATTGGTCCAATATTTTTCAGGAGAAGAATACTGTCTTTAGTAACATTTAAATCATCACTATCAATTCTATTCGCTAAATCTTGAAGATTCTCAAATACCTCAACAACACCTTCATGAGCTAACAATTCTTTGCTTGCTGCTGATTGTTTAATTATAGCCGATCTTGGAGCAAGGTTTCCTTTTAATACTGCTATACTACCCTTATCAAAAATAGGATTTTCAACTTTTCTTATAACTTCTTGCTTCCAATTATATTTGTTTTTATCAATAATTTCTTTGATAGTTTCGCCCGTGACTGTAATAGCATCTAAATAAAGATAATCTTTTAATTCATTTAAAATTCTAGGAAGCCCTCCTGATTTAAACAAATCTTCCATATAACCAGAACCAGACGGCTTTAAGTCAACAATCATGGGTGTGTCTTTTGTCATTTTATCAAATTCATTAAGATCAATGTCTATCCCAAGCCTGCCAGCCATAGCTGTCAAATGAACTATTCCATTAGTTGATCCCCCAATTGCAGACAAAACAGTCAATGCATTTTTGAAATTTTTTAAAGTTAAAAAACTTTTTGGGTTCAATGATTTACTGGCTATTTCAACAGCCACTTTACCAGTTTCCTCTGCAATTCTTTTTCGTTCAGCAGAAACGGCTGGTGCTGAAGCCCCATTTGATATCATCATGCCAAGAGCTTCAGTAATTAGTGCCATTGTACTGGCAGTGCCCATTACACCACATGTTCCAACAGTAGGAACTAACTGATTATTAACTTCATTAATCTCAGCAAGATCTATTTCTTCTGCTCTGAATTTTGCCCAATAACCTCTACAATCAGTACAAGCCCCTACTCTCTCTCCTCTATGAGAGCCAGTGAGCATAGGTCCAGTAACTAGTTGTATAGCAGGAATGTTTGCGCTAAACGCACCCATTAATTGAGCGGGTACTGTTTTATCACATCCGCCTATTAAAACACATGCATCCATTGGCTGGGCTTTCATCATTTCTTCTGTATCAATTGACATCAAGTTTCTTAAATACATAGACGTTGGATAAGCAAAAGATTCATGAATACTTATTGTAGGAAATTCTAATGGTATGGCACCTGAAGATAATATCCCAGCTTTCACACTTTTTATTAAATCTGGCACATTTCCGTGGCACGGATTATAGTCACTATAAGTGTTAGTTATTCCTATAATTGGCTTATTAAGCATCTCTTCTGAATAACCCATCCCTTTGATGAAGGCCTTTCTCAAAAAAATTGAAAACTCACTATCCCCATAGTTGGTGAGATTCTTATACATACCTGAGGTTTTTTTTGTCATCTCAATAGATCCTTAATAAATTTTTGATAAATATGTAGATAAATTAATTTAATAATTCTTTCGTAATATTATCCTTGGTAAATGGCAATGTTTTTATTCTTTGACCAAGGGCGTTACACAATGCATTTGAAATTGCGGCTCCAGTAGGTCCTGCTACTACCTCACCTACACCTAAATAAGCACAACCTTTTTGGTCAATTATACTTGTAGTAAAAACAGGAATATTATCAAAACCTATAATTTTATAACTATCCCAATCTTTAGAAATTATTTCTTTTGAGTCAAAAATCACTTCTTCGTATAAAGTCCAACTGGCTGCTTGAATAAATCCACCTTCTACCTGCGCTTTTATGCCATCTTCATAAGCAATTTCTCCAGCATCTACAGATATCCAAGCATGATTTAATTTAATTTCTAAATCATCGGTAACATTTAATTCTACGCCTACTGCACAATATGCCGCAGAATTTTTATATCTTGAAAACGCTATGCCTCTAAAGCTATCTTCTTTAGGTTTAAAAAAGTCCATTTCTTTTTTTAGGCTCTTAAGAATAGCAATGGCACGCTCATCATCTAAATGATTTATTCTAATGTCAAAAGGATCTATATTTTTAATTGATGCCAAATCATTTAAAAAACTTTCAGATGCTGTTATATTAGCGAAAGCACCTAAAGTCCTTAATGCAGATGTCCTCAATGGCAAATCGTGAACTAAGTTTTTTACTAATCTATTTTCTTTGAAATTATATATTGGATCTAAATTTCTATGTATACCCATATGAGCGGATGTTTTAGGTTTTGATTTTGTTTTTACAAAATTATTAGTTAAAAATTTATAACTTATGAAATTATTTAATTCTATATCTGATGGTCTTGACAAATATGTATCCGAATAAGCCTCATTTGACCAATAAACAATTTCTCCATCATCATTAATAGCTCCAAAAACTTTGTTTAAAGATGCGCTTCCATAAGGCTCCCACGAATGTTCATCTTCACGTGTCCATTTTAACAAGATATAACGCTCAGGATATCCCTTTGCGATCACAGATGCTTCAAATGCCACGTCATCAGCACCATTATGACCATAGCAACCTGAGCCAGGCATAAATTTCAAAGTGACAAGATTTGGATCAATATCAAAATACTTGCTAATAGAGTGTTTTAGAGCAAAGATTGATTGGCTATGTGAAAATACAGTAAATTCAATGTCATTATAAATAGCACAACTGGCAGATGGCCCTATAGGTCCATGCATTAAATAACTTTTTTTAAAGATCGTTGATAATGATTTAATTTTTGGATCATTAAAAGATTTTTTTTCTGGTATCTCTTCATAAAAAGCCTCTCCTCCAGATTTAACTAACAATGATTCCTTTTCATGTTTTTCAAGAGAACTAAATACATTATTACTAGATAATTGCTGTTTTTCTTCCCAAAAAATATTGTTTTTAGCAATTTCCAAGAATTTGATAACCAAAAATTCATCAAGCGACAGAATTGCAACGAAAGAGCCTTTAACAAAAAGTTCAATCTCATTCTCAACAAGTCTTTTTTTAAAGTCTTCATTTATTTTGATTAATTTGCAGTGATAAGAAGGAGGCCTTACTATTCTAGCATGTAACATTTTAGGGAAATTAATATCATGAACATATTTATATTTTCCTGTAACGATTTCATTGATGGTTTTTAATTCTATTTTTTGATTATTTTCATAATTAATTTTTTTAAGAGAGTTCTCATCAAAAATTTCAGGAATAATGACTTCTCTAAACTCATCAGTTTTAGAAAAATCCCAATAAGAAATAGTTTTGTTAGAATTCTTATCTTTTATAACTCCATTTTCAAAAAGAATATCTTCATTTTTAATTTTAAGATTTTCTAACGCATAATTTAAAAAACTTATTTTAAGAGCAATAGAAGCAGCCTTAACAGCAGATCCTGAATTTGCAACAGATAAACTACTTGCAGTAATACCTTCATTAGGTGAAATATCAGTGCTTAATTTAATAATTTCTATTTGATCATATTTAATTTCAGTGATTTTAGAGGTAATTAATGCCAGTGTAGAGCTAATATGCTGTCCTATATCAACTTTACCAGAGTAAACTTTTAAAATTCCGGGATTACTGAAATCAAACCAATGACTTAATTTGTTGTAGGTATTAATACTAGGGCCGCTATTAAATTGATTCATTATATTAGTAAACCTAATTTTCTATTAAACTATCAATGGCCCTTAACACCACAGAATGAGAACCGCAACGGCACAAATGACCATCTAAAGCGTTTTGAACTTGTTGAGACGATGGGTTTTTGTTTTTATCAAAAAGTGCTGTAACAGTGATTATAATTCCACTTGTACAATAACCACATTGAGCTGCGTTAAATTTTCTAAAAGCCTCTTGCACATGATTTAATTTACTTTCAATTTGCAGCCCTTCAACAGTGATAATTTCTTTTTTTTCGCATTCAATTGCTAATAAATTACATGAAAGTTTTTTTTCACCATCGATAATAACGGCGCAACTACCACATTGTTCAAGGCCACAACCAAGTTTAGTGCCGGTTAATCCAAAGTCATCTCTGATGACATAAATAAGTGGTTTGTCATTGTGAATATTTATCTTCTTACATAATCCATTTATATTTAATTCACATTCAACTTTTGACATAACAAACCTTGAGAATATTTATTAATTAATTAATTAACTGAATAAATATGTATAAATAATTGTTATTTAACAATATTCATAATATTTTATTTTGCCTTTTATTTCATCTTGCAGTCCAGCCACCATCTACAAGTATACTTGAGCCTGTCATTAAAGAAGAAGCTTCAGAGGCCAAAAATACAAATGGACCCATCAAGTCAGTTACTTCGCCTAATCTACCAATAGGTATCATTCCAATAGTAGCTTTTTTAAAGTCTTCATCTTTTAAAAATGGTTCAGTCATTGGGGTTTGAATAAAGGTAGGACAGATTGCATTAACTCTTATACCATCCGGCCCTAATTCAATTGCTAATGATTTTGTAAAACCTTCAATGGCAAACTTACTTGAACAATATGTAGTTCTATTAGGCCCACCTACATGCCCCATCTGTGAAGAAACATTAATTATAGAACCCTTTATATTACTATCTAACATTTTCTTAACTACTAATTTTGTTAGACTTATTACAGATCTTACATTTAAAGACATCACATAATCAAAGTCTTCTATTTTTGTATCTATTAGTTTTGCAGGCCTATTAGTGCCTGCATTATTTATCAGTATATCAAAAGGCTCAGCATTATTTATAAAATTTGATACCTCATCTTCATTATTGACATCCAATACTTCATAAGAACCTTTAAAGCCTTGGTTGTTTATGTGATCCGTTAAATCTTTTAATTCTTTTTCTGTTCTAGAAACCAAAGTAACGTTTGCACCAGATTCTGCTAAAGCAATAGATGCGCCCATTCCAATTCCTCGACCAGCTCCAGTAACTAAAGCTCTTTTTCCATCCAATCTAAAACTAGGTAATTTAGGGTAATTCATAACGATCTCCTATTCTGCTGAGGCATATGGCTTGATATTTCTTCCACCATATCTTCTAACTCTAATATTTGCTTGTTCACCATGGCCTGAAAAACCTTCTAGCGCACATAATCGTGAACAGTATTCTCCAACGAGAGCAGATGCTTCATCAGTTAACACTTTTTGATATGTACAAGTTTTTAAAAATTTACCAACCCATAAACCACCTGTATATCTTGCGGCTTTTTTAGTTGGTAAAGTATGATTTGTTCCAATTACTTTATCGCCAAAAGCTACATTTGTTCTAGCTCCTAAAAACAAAGCTCCGTAATTAGTCATATTTTTATGAAAATAATCAGGATCTTTTGTCATTACTTGAACGTGTTCAAATGCTAAATCATCAGCAACATTTACCATTTCATCTATATCGTCACAAACAATAACCTGACCATATTCATTCCAAGATTCCGAAGCGATGTGAGCTGTAGGTAATATTTTTAATTGTCTTTCAACTTCTTCAATTGTATCTAATGCTAATTTATTTGATGTTGTTAACAATATTGCTGGGCTTGTTGGACCGTGTTCAGCTTGACCTAAAAGATCAATAGCACAAATTTCAGGATCAGACGTTTCATCAGCAATTATTAAAGTTTCTGTAGGTCCTGCAAACAAGTCTATACCAACACGCCCAAATAATTGTCTTTTAGCTTCTGCCACAAACATATTTCCAGGGCCAACAAGCATATCAACACCTTTTATTGATTCAGTTCCAATGGCCATCGCTGCAACTGCCTGAATTCCTCCAAGACATAGTATTTGATCTGCGCCTCCCATATGCATTGCAGCCACAATTGCTGGATGGGGCTTACCTTCTTGAGGTGGCGCTGATGCCATAATATTTTTAACCCCAGCTACTTTAGCAGTTAAAACTGACATATGTGCAGACGCAACCATAGGATATTTTCCACCAGGAACATAACAACCAACAGCATTCATTGGAATATTTTTATGACCTAACACAACGCCAGGTAAAGTTTCAACTTCTATGTCTTTAATTGATTCTAATTGTTTTGTTGCAAAATTACGAACTTGAGTTTGAGCAAATTTAATATCTTCTATATCTCTTTTGTCTACTTTACTTATTGCGTTTTCGATCTCTTGTTCAGTTAATACAAAATTTTCAGGTTCATAATTATCAAACTTTTTAGATAACTCCCTAACTGCAGCGTCCCCTCTATTGCTGACATCAGAAAGAATGTCTTCTACAGTTTTTCGAACTTCAGCATCTGCATCAATTATTTCATTCTCAGATTTTCCTTCTTTTAACCACTTGGCCATTGCACCCTCATAATATTAAGATTTTGATGTTATAATTATTTTAAATATTTTCAATTAAGAAATTTTTCCATTCCAAAAAGTTAATGGATCCATATTTGAAATACCATATGAAGTTACTTTACCTAGTAATATCTTATGGTCTCCTCCTTCATAGTCATTCCACTTAGTACAATCAAACCAAGCAAGAGTATCATTAATTAAAGGAAATCCATTTTCACTTAATTTCCAATTAATATTTTCAAATTTATCATTTAATGGTGAAGCAAAATGATTACAAAGTTTAACTTGATCTTTTGATAAGATATTTACAGCATATCCATTTGCATCCAAAAACAAAGAATAACTAGGTTGTTTCTTAGCTATACTCCATAGCACAAGAGGAGGATCAAGAGAAACTGAAGAAAAACTATTAACCGTCATTCCAATAGGTTTATTTTCTTTATCAATAGCTGTTACAACGGTTATTCCAGTTGGAAACATTCCAAATGCTTTTCTCAAATCTTTGTTATTTTGTGTATTCATTTAACCTAAACTCTTTAAGATTTTATTAAACTTTATAAATTAATTTCTTGTTAACATATTTTAGTGTATAAGAAGTAATTATTTATTTATATGATTTATATCAACTTAACTGATAAATAGAGAAGTTCAATGTCAATTTCTATTAAGCAATTAAAGGCATATGTCGCAGTTGTAGAAGAAAATTCATTCAGTTTAGCTGCAGAAAGACTAAACGCAACTCAATCAGGAATGTCTATGTTAGTTCAAAATCTTGAACTTAGCATTGGTAAAAAGTTAATTAATAGAGCTCCAGGCAAAATGCTATTAACTGATAGTGGAAAAAAATTTTATAACGATTCACTTGAAATATTAAGCTTAATGGAAAAAGCAGTTATTGAAGCAAAAACAGATACAAAAGAAATATCGGGTGTCTGTAATTGTGGATTAATGCCTACATTTACAAGGTCTGCTCTTCCATCTACTTTATCAAAGTTTTTAGATGAATTTCCAAAAGTTGATGTAAAAGTAACAGAAGCTTATTCAGGCGTTTTAGAAGAAATGGTTAGATCAAATAAATTAGATTTTGCTATTGTTCCCTCTATTAAAAATACAACCGGGTTAAAAGTTGAGTTTATATCAAGCGACTTAAACTTTCTTGTGACAAAAAAAACATCCAATTTCAAACATTTAGAGCCAATAGTATTATCTAAACAACAAAATATAAAAATAATTGTTCCTGGTCCTGACAACTCAAGAAGAATTGCATTAAATGAATATTTCACAACTCACAATGTCAATATTTTAAAAACATTGGAAATGGATGGAATGATAGGAACTTTAGAACTTATTGCCTCTAGTGATTGGTGTTCTGTGTTACCTGCTGTTTTATGTGATTTAGATTTAGATGGCACTATAAGAACTTTATCACCCTTAATTTCTCCAAACTTTACTACAGAATACGTATTAATTACCTCTGCCAGTAAAGAATTAAATCCAATTAGTAAATTATTTAGTGAAAAAATTTCAAAAGAAATAAAAATAATTTCGTCAAAAATGAATAATTATTTAGCCACTTAACTTAAATCATTTAAAATGATTTATATTATACAATTTTATGATTTGATAAGAAATGAACTCACTTTAAAGTAAAAGAGTAATATTAGATGGGGATAATATTGTTTAATTTTTTAAAAAAAACACCAGAATTATTACAATCTATAGCAGCTGTTTGGCTCATTTTAGTTGCCTTGACAATTTTTGCAGAAGTAGCTTTTAGAAACTTAGGTATTTTTCTTGGTGCTGATCAAGTTGTTCAAAACTCAGTCCCTGCAATTGTTTTCCTTCAAGTTCCATTTGCTATAGCTTCTGGAACAATGTTGAGAACAACTTTAATTTATGATTTTTTTAAAAGTAGAGGAAAAAAAATAATCAACATTATTTCTTATTCAATCGGAATAATGCTTTTTGTTGGCATAGCTGTAGGTGGCTGGACTGATATGATTAAAGGTTGGGAAATAAAAGAATACCAAGGTATTGGTGCCATTGAATTCCCTGTATACCCAATCAGAACTGTTATAATATTTTGTTCTATTATTGTTGTATTTATTTACATATCTCTAATAACCAAAACATTTTTATCCAAAAACAAATAAAAGTTAAAAGGAAAGATTACATTGGGAATTGATTTAGATACATTAATGATTTTAACACTGATAGGCATGTTGCTGGCTATTTTTTCCGGTGTTCATATTGCACTTGCACTTGGTGCCACGGCAATGATTGGAACTTATTTCATTTTTGAAGACTTATATATGGCAGCCAGTCAAGTTGGCGGTGCAGCATATGAATTAATTCGAGACCACATTTTTATGACAATTCCATTATTTGTTCTCATGGGTGACTTTTTATCAAGAAGCGGAGCTGCTGGAGATCTGTATACATTAATAAATAAAGGCCTTAAAGGTGTTCCAGGTAGACTAGGTGTTGCTACAGTTACTGGCAATGCCGCTTTTGCAGCAGTTACAGGAACTTCTATAGCATCGGCAGCTGCATTTTCTAGAATAGCATGGCCTGAAATGAAAAAAGCTGGATATGACCCAAGACTTGCAGCCGGATCAATTGCTGGTAGCGCATGTCTTGGAATGTTAATACCACCAAGTGTATTGCTTATAGTGTGGGGTATTATAACTGAAGACTCTATAGGTAAATTATTTGTTGCAGGAGTTATCCCTGGTATAATTTTATCTTTAATGTTTGCTTTTTATAATCTGTCAAAAGCGGTCATTAATCCTAAGTTAGCTCCAGAACCAGACAGTATTGGAGACACTGCAAAAATTAGTAGCAAGCAATTTTTATCTGGTATGTCAATTATTGGTTTAATTATTGTTGTATTAGGAGGTATTTGGGGAGGCATTTTTACGCCTACAGAAGCTGCTGGCATGGGAGCTTTAGCCAGCTTTGGAATAGCTCTTTTTAAAGGTATGAGGTGGAAAGGAATTGTGGAATCGGTTATTGATGCTGGAAAAACTTCTGCTCCAATAATGATACTTTTAATAACCGCTGGTATGTATTCACGATTTTTATCTTTATCTGATATTGACTCAGTCATCGTCGACGCTATGACATCATTTGGATTAAATGATACTATGATTTTAGTCATGATGGTTGTGATTTGGCTTATTCTAGGTATGCTTTTAGATTCTATATCTATAATATTATTAACTGTGCCCTTATTTATTTTAATGGCTGGGGACATGAACCCTTATGCATTTGCAATTTTTGGTATCTTAGCTATAGAAGCAGGTTTACTTACGCCTCCTTTTGGGCTTATAGTTTATACAGTTAAAGGTGTTTTAGCGGCTGGTGGAGACAATGTGTCTCTTGGATTAATATTTAAGGGTTCTATTCCTTATTGGATAATGATGCTAGTAGTCATGTTACTGGTAGCTTTTTTCCCTGAAATAGCAAGCTGGCCTACACAATTTGTTTAGTAAAAACATGGGGTTAAATACTAAACTTAACACTGCCTAAGGAGGAAATTATGATTAGGTATTTTAAAAAAGCTATACCATTAAGTATTATAGCAACAGGTATAATGGCATCAGCATCTTTTGCAGATACATTTACTTTAAGAGTTGGGTCTGGACACCCTTCTAAGCCGACTGCATATGTTACCAATATGGAAAAAGTATTGGTACCAAATATTAAAAAGAGAGTGGCTGCTGAAACTAACCATAAAGTTAGAATTATAGAGGCCTATGCAGGTAAGATAGCTAAAGTTCACGAAACATTAGAAGCTGTAGAAAAAGGTTTATTAGATATAGGTTCATATTGTGTATGTTTTGAAACTGCTAAGTTATTACCTTGGAACTTTGATTATTTTGTTCCTTTCACTACAACTAACTTAGAAACAAATTGGGCTGTAAAACATAAAATTCTTAAACAGTTTCCGTATTTAACAAAAATGCTTGAAGATAAGTACAATCAAAAATTTATCGCCATGCAAGGTTTTGATGACTACGGACTTGGTACTGTCAAGCAATGGCAAAAAGCAAGTGAACTTAAAGGAGTTAAAGTTATTGCCGCTGGGCCTAACTTACCATGGGTATCACTATTTGGTTCTATTCCAGTTACCTCTACACTTCCAACAATGTATAATGATTTAGCTACAGGCGTTGCTAAAGGAGTAATTATATTCCCATCAGCACATGCAGGTGGTTTCAAATTTTATGAGCAAGCACCATATTGGAAAGTTATTGGTTTTGGCGCTATGGCTCAAACTATAACAACCATTAACTTAGATACTCTTAAGAAATTACCACCTGAAGTAGCTAAAATTATTATGGAAGAAGCTCAAAATTATGAAAAAGCTGCTGTAAAAGATGGTCAGCAAAGATATCAGAAAGGCTTAACTGACCTAGTTAAATTAGGTAAGAAAAAAGGTATTAATGATGCTGTAACATATCTTCCTTTAGACCAACAAAAAATATGGGCAGAAACAATTAAAGACTGGCCTAACTCAAGAGCTAAGGATATTTCAAAAGATTATGATATAGACGGTGCAGCTCTTATGAATGCATATATGAGCGAAATGGAAAAGACTGGTCATAAATTTCCTGTACGTTATAAAATTGGTGGTTAATTACTTTTAATTAATTTTTAAAACTTTAAAAGACGATCATTCACGTGATCGTCTTTTTTTTAAGGTAAGATAATGAAAAAAGAAACTTTTACTCTTTATTTAACAGCTCTAATATCTGGTATTTTAATAACAATGTTTATTAGTGCTTTAGTTACCTATATGGCTCTTTCTAACACCGCTTTATTCTTTGAAGTTTGGCCTCTTAATTGGTTTTATGCTGCTTTAGTTGCATTTCCTACTATATTATTAGTTAGGCCTGTAGCCACAAAGATAACAGCTAAGATAGCTAATCTAATTTACTAATAATTATTCTATAATTGCTACAACCCTTACAAAACCTGCAGATCCTTTTTTAATCTTAAATGGGAATGCAGATACAGTAAAACCTGCATTAGGTAACTTATCCAAGTTAGTTAATTTTTCAATGTGAGAGTAACCTTTAACCATACCAGCCCTATGACCTTCCCAAATTATTGATGGATCCTTAGATAACTTATATTTTTCAGCAGTATGAATAAAAGGAGCGTCCCAGCTCCATGCATCCGTTCCGGTAACCCTTACACCTTGATCAAGTAAAAATATTGTTGCTTCCCTTCCAATACCACAACCTTTAGATAAAAAATCATCTTGTCCATAACATTCACCAGCAGATGTATTAACAAAAACAATATCTAAAGGTTTTAATTTATAATTGATCTTCTTTAATTCTGACTTTATGTCACTTTCAGTTAAAACATAACCATCATCATAAGATCGTAAATCAAGTTTAACTCCATCACTAAAACACCACTCAAGAGGAACTTCATCTATTGTAATAGCTCTTGTTCCATTATCCATAGTTGAATGATAATGATAAGGCGCGTCCATATGTGTGCCATTATGCGTGCTAACGGTGATAGTTTCCATCGCCCACCCTTCACCTCCTGGTAGATCTTCTTTTTTTAAACCAGGAAAAAAGCTAATCATCTCTTCAGCTGTTTCATTATGATGGTGATAATTAATTTTAGGTAACATAAAATCAGGATCTGACTTAATACCTTCTTGTAAACTTACTGACAAGTCTATGAATTTTCTAGGCATATTTATCTCCTAATAAAATTTTATTATAGATGTTATGTATTTAAACTATAAAAAGTTTTTATTTTGATATTATGGTTATTTAAAATTTATTTGCTAGATCAAAAATTATAGTTCTGATTTGGGATTTTATATATCCAGCTATATTTTTAATTTCAGTTATTGCAGATTTTATAACAACATTTTTGTTCAAGTTAGCAAAGTAACTAGAATTTGTATCTAATGGCTTAATTACAAGACCTTTTTGTCTGAATTCTAGTTTATAATTATATGATTCAGTATCTGACAATTTTAAGATAATAGTCTTTTCTTTAATTATATCTCCAGGTTTATCAAATTTTTCTTTTTCTTCTTCATCTATAAAATCTGTTGATAATTTACCATCACCACTTTCTTCAGTGTAAAGGGAATCAACGTTAGCATTTAAATCATCTTTAACTACAACAATTTTAGCACTAATGTTTGCATCATTCTGTTTAACAAATGTTCTTAAATTAAAATTCTCTGAGGATGAAGCGCGGGTCTGTAAAACTGATACCTGCTTTACAATTGATGAAGAACTTTCTGAATTGAAGTTAGTAGTATTTAAATTTATTTCTAATAAGTAAGATGAAGTTGTAGAATTATAATTTAACGTTGAAACAATATTTGCAGAGATAGTAACTGTTCCAGAATTTACAAATGTTACTTCTCCAGTAGTAGAATTGACTGTTGCAATTGAACTATCACTAGAAGAATATACAATCGGTAACCCTGAAATACTTGACGTCCCTGTGAGTGTATAAGACGAAGTTGTAAAACTTTTGGTCTGATTACTTAAGCCACTAATTGTGGGGTTCCCAATTGTAATATTAGCAAAATGTGTGTTTTGGTTTGTAATACTATAATTTCCAATATCGTCTCCGCTATAATTGGATGTAATATTTACGATCCTTCCAGTTCCAATATTTTCATTTGCAAACACTCCTGAAAAACTTCCAGAAAAATCATCTCCTGAAACAAGTCCATTATAACTTACATTGGATGTATCTAAAGTTACTGCTGTAGTGCCATCAAAAGATTTATTAGAAGCTGAAATATTAGATACAGTTAAAGGTCTTGCTGAAACGTTAGCAATTGTTGTCTGACCTGAACTGATTGAATAGTTGGATGCAAGTCCCCCATTACTACCATCAACTAGAGTAATTGAATTAACTGTCACAGTTTTACCAGTACCAATATTCTTATTATCAAAAGTTGAAGAGTTAGTATTATTTATTGTTTCTGATCCAATTAATCCTGAAAAAGACAAGACTGTTGTCGCATTTGTTGTGCTATCATAAACTTTATTAGATGCTGTGATACCAGATACAGTTAAAGCTTTAGCATTAACGTTAGCTGTTGTTGTCTGACCTGTGTTGATCGAGTAATTTGATGCTAAACCACCATTAGCGCCATCAACTAAGGTGATTGAATTGACAGTAACAGTCTTTCCTGTACCAGCATTTTTATTATTAAATGTTGATGAGTTTGTACTTGTAACTGTTTCTGACCCAACAAATCCTGATAAAGTTAGAGTTGATGTTGCTGCTGATGAGCCATCATAAACCTTATTCGACGCAGATGCTGTTGCAGTTAATACTTTGGCAGATATATTAGCAGTTGTTGATGTCTGATCAGTTATATTATAGTTGCTAACATCAGCTCCAGCATAACTAGAAGTTATGGTTACTGTCTTGCCAGACCCTACATTTTTATCAGAGAATACTCCAGAATAACTAGCTGCAAAATCATCTCCATTGACAAAGCCGCTATAAACCGCTGATGAACTATTCATCGTTGCTGTAACACTTCCATCATAAGTCTTATCTGAGGCTGTTACGCCAGATACTGTTAATGACTTTGCAGTGATATTGGCTGTAACATCAGCATGGTTGGTTATTGAGTAATTACTTACATCTGCACCACTATATGAAGGTGTGATTGTTACCGTCTTACCAGTTCCAACGTTCTTATCAGAGAATGCTCCAGTGTAAGTTCCATTAAATGTATCACCATCAACTAACCCACTATAAGCAACTGATCCTGTATTTAATGTTGCAACAGCATTACCGTTATAGGTCATATTCGAGGCTGTTATGCCAGATACGGTTAGTGATTTCACTGTGATGTTTGCAGTTGTAGTCTGACCTGTGCTGATTAAATAGTTGGCCGCTAAACCACTTCCATCAGCCAAGGTGATTGAATTAACTGTTACTGTCTTATTAGATCCAACATTCTTATTATCAAAAGTTGATCCCACAGTTTGACCTAATGTCTCTGAGCCTATTAGACCTGACAAAGTCAGAGTAACGGAAGCAGAATTAGTTGCGTTATAGGTTTTATTAGATGCAGAAGCTGTCGCTGTTAATGCTTTCTGTGTGATACTTGCGGTTGTTGTGGATTGATCCGTTACACTATAGTTGTTTACATCTGCTCCACTATAAGTTGAAGTAATATTTACTGTCTTACCACTGGCTACATTCGCATTACTAAACACTCCTGTATAAGATCCATCAAACGTGTCTCCAGCTACTAGGCCGCTATAAACAGCTGAATTACCATTCATTGTTGCTGTAACGCTGCCATCATAGGTCTTGTCTGATGCAGCAATACCAGATACCGTCAATGATTTGGCTGTAATGTTTGCAGTTGTTGTGGATTGATCCGTTACACTGTAGTTGTTTACATCTGATCCACTATAACTTGAAGTAATATTAACCGTCTTACCAGTTCCTACATTTTTATCAGAGAATGCTCCTATGTAAGTTCCGTCAAATGTATCACCATCAACTAACCCACTATAAACAGCTGTTCCGGTTAAAGTAACGTTCGTACTTCCATCATAGGTCCTGTTTGAAGCTGTTATGCCAGATACTGTTAAAGACTTTGCAGTGATATCAGCAGTAGTTGTCTGTCCTGCACTGATTGAGTAGTTGGCTGCTAAGCCGCTGCCATCTGCCAAGGTGATTGAATTAACTGTTACTGTCTTATTAGATCCAACATTCTTATTATCAAAAGTTGATCCCACAGTTTGACCTAATGTCTCTGAACCAACGAGACCTGATAAAGTTAAAGTAACAGAAGCAGAATTTGTTGCATTATACGTTTTATTAGATGCAGAAGCAGTTGCAGTTAATGCTTTTGGTACAATGTTTCCAGTTGTTGTGGATTGATCTGTAACTGTATAGTTTCCAGCATCTGCACCGCTATAAGTAGACGTTATCGTAACTGCCTTACCATTACCAACATTCGCATCAGCGAATACTCCAGAGTAACTACCTGTAAAATCATCTCCATCAACTAAACCACTATACGATATATTATCTGTTTTAAGTGGAGCTGTTACCGTTCCATCATATTCTTTGTTATTAACTGTCAATCCAAAAACTGTTATGCCAGTAACACCTAAAGGTCTTGAAGTTATATTTGCTGTGGCACTTGATTGATCAGTAATTGTGTAGTTACTTACATCTGATCCACTATAAGAAGATGTAATTGTTACCGTCTTTCCTGTGCCAATATGCTTATCAGAAAATGAACCACTAAAACTACCTGCAAAAGAGTCCCCAAATACAATTCCACTATATGTTACATTTGATGAACTTAGTGTTGCAACGGTGTTACCATCATAGATCTTATTAGAGGCTGTTATGCCAGATACTGTTAGTGCCTTTGGAGTAATATTAGCAGTTGTAGTCTGACCTGCACTGATTGAATAGTTGGCCGCTAAACCACTTCCATCAGCCAAGGTGATTGAATTAACTGTTACTGTCTTATTAGATCCAACATTCTTATTATCAAAAGTTGATCCCACAGTTTGACCTAATGTCTCTGAGCCAACTAAACCAGTAAAGGTTAATGTTGTTGAAGCTGTTGTTCCTCCATCATATGTCTTGTTAGATGCAGAGGCTGTTGCTGTTAATGCCTTTGCAGATATATCTGCAGTTGTAGATGATTGATCGGTAACTGAATAGTTGTTAACATCTGCTCCACTATAACTTGGGGTTATATTGACTGTCTTACCAGTACCTACATTTTTATCAGAGAATGCTCCAGTGTAACTGCCTGTAAATATATCACCATTAACTAATCCGCTATAAACAGCTGTTCCGGTTAAAGTAGCACTAGTACTTCCATCATAGGTCTTGTCTGAGGCAGTAATACCAGATACCGTCAATGATTTGGCTGTAATGTTTGCTGTCGTTGATGACTGATCCGTTACGCTATAATTGCTTACATCTGCACCACTATAAGAAGATGTAATTGTTACTGTCTTTCCAACACCAGCGTTTTTGTCAGAAAACGCTCCTGTGTAAGTTCCATTAAATGTATCACCACTAACTAAACCACTATAAACAGCTGTTCCGGTTAAAGTAACGTTCGTACTTCCATCATAGGTCCTGTTTGAAGCTGTTATGCCAGATACTGTTAAAGACTTTGCAGTGATATCAGCAGTAGTTGTCTGTCCTGCACTGATTGAGTAGTTGGTTGCTAAGCCGCTGCCATCTGCCAAGGTGATTGAATTAACTGTTACTGTCTTATTAGATCCAACATTCTTATTATCAAAAGTTGATCCCACAGTTTGACCTAATGTCTCTGAGCCAACTAAACCAGTAAAGGTTAATGTTGTTGAAGCTGTTGTTCCTCCATCATATGTCTTGTTAGATGCAGAAGCAGTTGCTGTTAATGCTTTTGCAGATATATCTGCTGTTGTTGTGGATTGATCGGTAACTGAATAGTTGTTAACATCTGCTCCAGCATAACTAGGAGTTATGGTTACTGTCTTACCAGACCCTACATTCGCATTACTAAACACTCCTGTATAAGTTCCATTAAACGTGTCTCCAGCTACTAGGCCGCTATAAACAGCTGTTCCGGTTAAAGTAGCACTAGTAATTCCGTCATAGGTCTTATCTGAGGCAGTAATACCAGATACCGTCAATGATTTGGCTGTAATGTTAGCTGTAGTTGATGACTGATCCGTTACGCTATAATTGCTTACATCTGCACCACTATAAGAAGATGTAATTGTTACTGTCTTTCCAACACCAGCGTTTTTGTCAGAAAACGCTCCTGTGTAAGTTCCATTAAATGTATCACCACTAACTAAACCACTATAAACAGCTGTGCCTGTTAAAGTAACACTCGTACTTCCATCATAGGTCTTATTAGAGGCTGTTATGCCAGATACGGTTAATGACTTCGCTATTATATTAGCAGTTGTAGTCTGCCCTGAACTGATTGAGTAGTTAGCTGCTAAGCCACTTCCATCTGCCAAGGTAATTGAATTCACAGTAACAGTCTTGCCTGTGCCAACATTCTTATTATTAAATGTAGATGTGTTTGTTGATCCTAACGTTTCTGATCCAACGAGACCTGATAAAGTTAGAGTAACAGAAGCAGAATTTGTTGCATTATATGTTTTATTAGATGCAGAAGCAGTTGCTATTAATGCTTTGGCAGATATATCTGCAGTTGTTGATGTCTGGTTAGTTATACTGTAATTACTAACGTCTGCTCCTGTGTAAGAAGATGTAATTGTGACCGTCTTGCCAGTTCCAACGTTGGCATTACTGAAAGCTCCTGTATAAGACCTATCAAATATGTCTCCAGGTATAAGACCACTATATAAAATAGCTGATGTATCTAAAGTAGCACTTGTGCTCCCATTATAAGTCTTACTTGCAGCTATTATTCCAGATATTATTAATGACTTCGCTGTAATATTTGCTGTTGTTGTTTGACCAGGAGTAATTGAATAATTGGATGCCAAACCACCATTATTACCATCCGCTAAAGTAATTGAGTCAACCGTGACAGTTTTTCCTGTTCCAACATTCTTATTATTGAAAGATGATGAATTTGTATAAGCTAGAGCCTCAGAACCTACAAATCCTGATAGTGTAACTGAAACTGTTGCTGAAGAATTACTATCATAAACTTTATTAGATGCTGTATTTCCAGATACTGTCAATGATTTTGGTGATATATGCGCAGTAGTTGTCTGGCCTGCACTGATTGAATAGTTAGCCGCTAAGCCCCCATTGCTTCCATCTGCTAATGTAATCGAATTAACTGTTACTGTCTTATTTGATCCAACATTCTTATTATCAAAAGTTGATCCCACAGTTTGACCTAATGTCTCTGAGCCAACTAAACCAGTAAAGGTTAATGTTGTTGAAGCTGTTGTTCCTCCATCATATGTCTTGTTAGATGCAGAGGCTGTTGCTGTTAATGCCTTTGCAGATATATCTGCAGTTGTAGATGATTGATCGGTAACTGAATAGTTGTTAACATCTGCTCCACTATAACTTGGGGTTATATTGACTGTTTTACCAGTACCTACATTTTTATCAGAGAATGCTCCAGTGTAACTGCCTGTAAATATATCACCATTAACTAATCCGCTATAAACAGCTGTTCCGGTTAAAGTAGCACTAGTACTTCCATCATAGGTCTTGTCTGAGGCAGTAATACCAGATACCGTCAATGATTTGGCTGTAATGTTTGCTGTCGTTGATGACTGATCCGTTACGCTATAATTGCTTACATCTGATCCACTATAACTTGAAGTAATATTAACCGTCTTACCAGTTCCTACATTTTTATCAGAGAATGCTCCTATGTAAGTTCCGTCAAATGTATCACCATCAACTAACCCACTATAAACAGCTGTTCCGGTTAAAGTAACGTTCGTACTTCCATCATAGG
The DNA here is from genome assembly GCF_047717795.1 of Candidatus Levibacter sp. Uisw_134_01. Lineage (GTDB taxonomy): Bacteria > Pseudomonadota > Alphaproteobacteria > Puniceispirillales > Marisalimonadaceae > Marisalimonas. The sequence goes on from NZ_CP159808.1 coordinate 1,059,059, forward strand.
TCCTGTTTGAAGCTGTTATGCCAGATACTGTTAAAGACTTTGCAGTGATATCAGCAGTAGTTGTCTGTCCTGCACTGATTGAGTAGTTGGCTGCTAAGCCGCTGCCATCTGCCAAGGTGATTGAATTAACTGTTACTGTCTTATTAGATCCAACATTCTTATTATCAAAAGTTGATCCCACAGTTTGACCTAATGTCTCTGAACCAACGAGACCTGATAAAGTTAAAGTAACAGAAGCAGAATTTGTTGCATTATACGTTTTATTAGATGCAGAAGCAGTTGCAGTTAATGCTTTTGGTACAATGTTTCCAGTTGTTGTGGATTGATCTGTAACTGTATAGTTTCCAGCATCTGCACCGCTATAAGTAGACGTTATCGTAACTGCCTTACCATTACCAACATTCGCATCAGCGAATACTCCAGAGTAACTACCTGTAAAATCATCTCCATCAACTAAACCACTATACGATATATTATCTGTTTTAAGTGGAGCTGTTACCGTTCCATCATATTCTTTGTTATTAACTGTCAATCCAAAAACTGTTATGCCAGTAACACCTAAAGGTCTTGAAGTTATATTTGCTGTGGCACTTGATTGATCAGTAATTGTGTAGTTACTTACATCTGATCCACTATAAGAAGATGTAATTGTTACCGTCTTTCCTGTGCCAATATGCTTATCAGAAAACGAACCACTAAAACTACCTGCAAAAGAGTCCCCAAATACAATTCCACTATATGTTACATTTGATGAACTTAGTGTTGCAACGGTGTTACCATCATAGATCTTATTAGAGGCTGTTATGCCAGATACTGTTAGTGCCTTTGGAGTAATATTAGCAGTTGTAGTCTGACCTGCACTGATTGAATAGTTGGCCGCTAAACCACTTCCATCAGCCAAGGTGATTGAATTAACTGTTACTGTCTTATTAGATCCAACATTCTTATTATCAAAAGTTGATCCCACAGTTTGACCTAATGTCTCTGAGCCTATTAGACCTGACAAAGTCAGAGTAACGGAAGCAGAATTAGTTGCGTTATAGGTTTTATTAGATGCAGAAGCTGTCGCTGTTAATGCTTTCTGTGTGATACTTGCGGTTGTTGTGGATTGATCCGTTACACTATAGTTGTTTACATCTGCTCCACTATAAGTTGAAGTAATATTTACTGTCTTACCACTGGCTACATTCGCATTACTAAACACTCCTGTATAAGATCCATCAAACGTGTCTCCAGCTACTAGGCCGCTATAAACAGCTGTTCCGGTTAAAGTAGCACTAGTACTTCCGTCATAGGTCTTATCTGAGGCAGTAATACCAGATACTGTCAATGATTTGGCTGTAATGTTTGCAGTTGTTGTGGATTGATCCGTTACACTGTAGTTGTTTACATCTGATCCACTATAACTTGAAGTAATATTAACCGTCTTACCAGTTCCTACATTTTTATCAGAGAATGCTCCTATGTAAGTTCCGTCAAATGTATCACCATCAACTAACCCACTATAAACAGCTGTTCCGGTTAAAGTAACGTTCGTACTTCCATCATAGGTCCTGTTTGAAGCTGTTATGCCAGATACTGTTAAAGACTTTGCAGTGATATCAGCAGTAGTTGTCTGTCCTGCACTGATTGAGTAGTTGGCTGCTAAGCCGCTGCCATCTGCCAAGGTGATTGAATTAACTGTTACTGTCTTATTAGATCCAACATTCTTATTATCAAAAGTTGATCCCACAGTTTGACCTAATGTCTCTGAACCAACTAAACCAGTAAAGGTTAATGTTGTTGAAGCTGTTGTTCCTCCATCATATGTCTTGTTAGATGCAGAGGCTGTTGCTGTTAATGCCTTTGCAGATATATCTGCAGTTGTAGATGATTGATCGGTAACTGAATAGTTGTTAACATCTGCTCCACTATAACTTGGGGTTATATTGACTGTCTTACCAGTACCTACATTTTTATCAGAGAATGCTCCAGTGTAACTGCCTGTAAATATATCACCATTAACTAATCCGCTATAAACAGCTGTTCCGGTTAAAGTAGCACTAGTACTTCCATCATAAATCTTACTTGAGGCAGTAATACCAGATACTGTCAATGATTTGGCTGTAATGTTTGCTGTCGTTGTTTGCCCAGGACTTATGGAGTAATTTCCTGCTAAACCACCGTTTGTTCCATCTGCTAGAGCTATTGAATTAACGGTCACTGTCTTCGCAGTTCCAACATTTTTATTATTAAAAGTTGACAATATAGTTTGATCTAATGATTCAGAACCAATTAATCCTGAAAAAGTTAGAGTTGTTGTCGCTGTTGTTAATCCGTCGTAAGTCTTATTTGATGCAGAGGCAGTTCCAGTTAAAGTTTTTGCTGTAATGTTTGCGGTTGTGGTTTGACTTGTGTTGATTGAATAGTTGGTTGCTAATCCACCATTCGTACCATCTGCCAAAGTAATTGAGTTAGCTGTTACAACTTTGTTAGATCCAACATCCTTATTATCAAAAGTTGCTGTTATACTATGATTTACAGTTTCTGACCCAACAAATCCTGATACTGCAGAAGTTATTGATGGACTATTATTACCATCATATGCTTTATCAGATGCAGAAAAAGTTGAAAGTAGTAATATTTTTGCATTTATGTCTGCAGTTGTTGATGTCTGATCAGTTATATTATAGTTGCTAACATCAGCTCCAGCATAACTAGAAGTTATGGTTACTGTCTTGCCAGACCCTACATTTTTATCAGAGAATACTCCAGAATAACTAGCTGCAAAATCATCTCCATTGACAAAGCCGCTATAAACCGCTGATGAACTATTCATCGTTGCTGTAACACTTCCATCATAAGTCTTATCTGAGGCTGTTACGCCAGATACTGTTAATGACTTTGCAGTGATATTGGCTGTAACATCAGCATGGTTGGTTATTGAGTAATTACTTACATCTGCACCACTATATGAAGGTGTGATTGTTACCGTCTTACCAGTTCCAACGTTCTTATCAGAGAATGCTCCAGTGTAAGTTCCATTAAATGTATCACCATCAACTAACCCACTATAAGCAACTGATCCTGTATTTAATGTTGCAACAGCATTACCGTTATAGGTCATATTCGAGGCTGTTATGCCAGATACGGTTAGTGATTTCACTGTGATGTTTGCAGTTGTAGTCTGACCTGTGCTGATTGAGTAGTTGGCTGCTAAGCCACCATTGCTTCCATTTGCTAAAGTGATAGAATTAACTGTAACAGTCTTCCCTGTTGCTACGTTTTTATCTGAAAAAGTTGATGAGTTTGTACTTGTAACTGTTTCAGATCCTATAAAACCTGACAGAGATAATGTAACTGTTGCTGCTGAAGAACTATTATACACCTTGTTTGATGCAGATGCAGATGCGGTAAGTGCTTTGGCTGTAATATTAGCCGTGGTTGATGACTGATCCGTTACGCTATAGTTGTTTACATCTGATCCACTATAACTTGAGGTAATATTAACCGTCTTACCAGTTCCTACATTTTTATCAGAGAATACTCCAGAATAACTACCTGCAAAATCATCCCCTGATACTAAACCTCCATAACTTACAGATCCTGTGCCTAATGTAGATGACGTTGTTGAATCATAAATCTTGTTAGAAGCTGTGATGCCAGAGACTGTTAAAGGTTTTGCTGTGATGTTGGCTGTAGCTGTTTGTCCTGCACTAATTGAATAGTTTACTGCTAATCCACCATTTGTTCCATCTGCAAGGGTAATTGAATTTACAGTTACAGTTTTACCTGTTCCAACATTTTTATCTGAAAAAGTTGATGCTACAGTTTGACCTAAGGTTTCAGAACCAACTAACCCAGAAAAGGTTAGTGCTGTAGTTGCTGTACTTGTACCATCATAAACTTTATTTGATGTAGAAGCACTAGCGGTTAATGCTTTAGCAGTAATGTTTGCTGTTGTAGTTTGACCTGTGCTGATTGAATAGTTGGCTGCTAAGCCACCATTGCTTCCATTTGCTAAAGTGATAGAATTAACTGTAACAGTCTTCCCTGTTGCTACGTTTTTATCTGAAAAAGTTGATGAGTTTGTACTTGTAACTGTTTCAGATCCAATAAATCCTGATAAAGATAGTGTGACTGTTGCTGCAGAAGAGCCGTCATAAACCTTATTCGATGCAGAAGTTGTTGCAGTTAATGCTTTGGCTGTGATGTTTGCAGTTGTTGTCGATTGATCAGTTACTGTATAGTTGTTAACGTCTGCTCCACTATAACTTGAAGTAATGTTGACTGTCTTACCAGTGCCAACATTAGCATTGGTAAATACACCAGAGTAACTACCTGCAAAATCATCCCCAGATACTAAACCACCATAACTGACAGTTCCTGTGCCTAATGTAGATGACGTTGTTGAATCATAAATCTTGTTAGAAGCTGTGATGCCAGAGACTGTTAAAGGTTTTGCTGTGATGTTGGCTGTAGCTGTTTGTCCTGCACTAATTGAATAGTTTACTGCTAATCCACCATTTGTTCCATCTGCAAGGGTAATTGAATTTACAGTTACAGTTTTACCTGTTCCAACATTTTTATCTGAAAAAGTTGATGCTACAGTTTGACCTAAGGTTTCAGAACCAACTAACCCAGAAAAGGTTAGTGCTGTAGTTGCTGTACTTGTACCATCATAAACTTTATTTGATGTAGAAGCACTAGCGGTTAATGCTTTAGCAGTAATGTTTGCTGTTGTAGTTTGACCTGTGCTGATTGAATAGTTGGCTGCTAAGCCACCATTGCTTCCATTTGCTAAAGTGATAGAATTAACTGTAACAGTCTTCCCTGTTGCTACGTTTTTATCTGAAAAAGTTGATGAGTTTGTACTTGTAACTGTTTCAGATCCAATAAATCCTGATAAAGATAGTGTAACTGTTGCTGCAGAAGAGCCGTCATAAACCTTATTCGATGCAGAAGTTGTTGCAGTTAATGCTTTGGCTGTGATGTTTGCAGTTGTTGTCGATTGATCAGTTACTGTATAGTTGTTAACGTCTGCTCCACTATAACTTGAAGTAATGTTGACTGTCTTACCAGTGCCAACATTAGCATTGGTAAATACACCAGAGTAACTACCTGCAAAATCATCCCCAGATACTAAACCACCATAACTGACAGTTCCTGTGCCTAAAGTAGTTGAAGTTGTTGAGTCATACGTCCTGTTCGAAGTTGTGATACCAGATACTGTTAAAGATTTAACAGTAATGTTCGCTGTCGTAGTTTGACCTGTGCTTATAGAATAGTTAGTAGCCAAGCCACCATTACTTCCATCTGCTAAAGTTATCGAGTTAACAGTAACAGTCTTCCCTGTTTCTACGTTTTTATCTGAAAAAGTTGATGCTACAGTTTGACCTAAAGTTTCAGAACCAACTAAACCAGAAAAGGTCAAAGTTGTTGTCGCTGTTGTTAATCCATCATAAACTTTGTTCGATGCAGAGGCAGTTGCGGTTAATGTTTTTGGACTAATGGTAATTGTATAACTATCAGTTGCAGAAGCATATTCATTAGTTTCAGCTAAAGCTACACTCATTGTTGTGTTACCTACTTCAACAAGAGCAACTGTTCCATTAGAAGAGTTAATAGTTGCAGAACTTGTGTTAGAACTTGAAAAGGTCTTTGAACCATTAGTATCAGTTGTAAAATTATTAGTTACTGTATCACCGTAAATTACAGCTAATGACGAACTCGAAAAATTAGTTACAGGAACTGGTTTATTTATAATAGTTCCATTGTTATTTTTAGTATTGTGAATTAAATTACCATCCACATCTAATATAGCATTGTTTGTTAAAGAGCCTGTGCCAATAGGACCACTTGTTGCACTTCCTAGGCTACCAACGGAAGTTGCTGCCAACTTTAATGTACCAGCATTATTAATTGTTCCACCAGAAAATGTGCTTAGTTGAGAAGTAAGAACTAATAGACCATTTCCAATTTTAGTAAATGAACCAGAACCTGCAATTATACCGCCGTATGTTAAAGTTGTAGACCCGTCGACATTGAATGTTCCATTACTTCCTCCTAAAGCAACTCCTCTGTTAGAATTAAGTGTAAAGTCAGCAGTAGATTGTAAGGCTCCACCATTTAATGTTAAATGACCTGCTGTGACAGATCCTGGAACAGCTCCAAGGCCGTTATCAGCCTCAATACTAATGGTTCCCACAGAAATAGTAGTCGTTCCGGTATAAGTGTTTGTCCCAGACAGAGTAAGTGTTCCAGAACCAACTTTAACAATGTTACCAGCCCCACTTATAACACCAGAAAATGTATCGTTTCCACTATCACCAGTTGTTAACGTAATCCCACTTGCAAGCTGAACGTTACCTGCTCCACTTAAGGACTGAATAGTATCTGTGGCATCAACATCATATGTTGCACCAGAACTTACTGACACGTCGTTTGTATCAGCTAAAGTACCTGTAACTTGAAATGTTCCAACACTAATTATTGTTTGCCCAGAGTAAGTATTTACTCCAGAAAGCAATAAGGTTCCTGAACCTGATTTTGTAAGATTATTTGATCCGGCAACTATACCACCATAAGTCAAGGTTAAACCAGTATCTAAGTCAATTGTTCCATGACTGGCGCCAAGACCAATTCCTCTATTAGAGTTTAATGTAAAGGATGTTGTAAGTCTTAAGGTTCCTCCGTTTAATGTTAAGTGACCTGCAGCTGCAGATCCAGGAGTTGCACCTAACCCAGATTCCGCACTTATACTGACTACACCACCATTAATTGTTGTTGTTCCAGTAAAAGTATTTGTTGCTGATAGAGTTAAAGTTCCAGAACCTGATTTAACAAGATTGCCAGAATTACTAATAACACCCGATATTGTTTGATTAGACAAGGATGAAATTTCAAATGTACCTGAATTAGAGATTGTATTTGAATAAGAACCTGAACCTAACTGACCAGAAATATTTAATGTGCCAGCATTAATAGTTGTAGTTCCACTGTAGGTATTAATACCACTTAAGATTAATGTTCCATTAGCTGACTTTATAAGGTTATTTGATCCTGCAATGATACCAGCCACAGTCAAAGTAGTACCAGTATCAACATTGAATGTGCCATGACTAGAGCCCAAAGCAACCCCTCTGTTAGCATTCATTGTGAAATCTGCAGAAGATTGTAATGTTCCACCATTTAAGGTTAAATGGCCAGCTGTAGTAGAGCCAGGTGCTGATCCTAAACCACTGTCAGCACTGATAATAATCGTTCCAGAGTTTATTGTCGTAGTTCCAGCATAGGTATTTATTCCTGATAAAGTTAAAGTGCCTGAACCTATTTTTACCAGACTACCAGCACCACTAATTACACCAGAAATTGTGTCATCACCTGCGTCACCTGTTGTTAGCGAAGTCCCACTTGAAAGCTCGATGTTACCTGCCCCACTTAAGGATTGAATGGTATCTGTAATATCAATATCAAGAACAGCACCAGAACTTACCAAAACATCAGTTGTGTCTGCTAATGTTCCGCTTATTAGCAAGGTTCCAGCACTAATTGTTGTATCACCGGTGTAGGTGTTTGTTCCTGATAAAGTTAAAATTCCTGAACCTGCTTTTGTAAAATTACCATCGCCACTTATTACACCAGAAATTGTGTCATCACCTGCGTCACCTGTTGTTAATGTAATCCCACTTGCAAGTTCGATATTACCTGCCCCACTTAAAGATTGAATGGTGTCTGTGGCATCAACATCATAAACAGCCCCAGAACTGACTGAGACATCTGTCGTATCTGATAACGTACCAGTTGTCTGGAATGTTCCTGCACTTATTATAGTGTCACCGGTATAAGTGTTTCCACCTCCAAATACTAATGTACCAGTCCCAGATTTTGTTAAATTACCACCATCAGCAGCAATCCCATTATAAACTAAAGAAGTTCCACTATCGACATTAATTGTTCCATGTTGCGATCCTAGACTAATTCCTCGATTAGAATCTATTGTAAAGTCGGCAGTAGATTTTAATGTTCCACCATGTAAAACAATTTTACCTGCTGTTGCAGAACCAGGAACAGCTCCTAAATTTCTATCAGAACTAATACTAATCGTGCCTGATCTAGCTGTTGTCGTACCAGTGTAAGTATTAACACCACCTAAAATTGTGGTTCCATACCAATTTCTAATATTTCCGGCACCAGCAATGATACCTCCGTAAGTTAATGATGTTCCAGAAGCGGGTTTCAAATGTGCTGTATATCCCGACGATATTGCAATACCTCTGTTGGGGTTTAAGGTAAAATCAGTCGTAGTTATTAAGCTTGCATCTATTGTAAGATGCCCCGCTGTTGCTGAGCCAGGAGCAGTACCAAGTGCGCTGTCAGAATTGATACTTAATGATCCTGCATTTATATCTGTAGTTGCAGTATGTGTATTTATGCCAGTTAACTCTAATGTACCAGAACCATTTTTAGTTATACTTGCAGTACCATTTCCGCTGATAACACCTGGTACTGTAAGTGTTTGACCTGAATCAATATCAAAAACGGGAGCAGCTGAACCAAAACTAGATTCTAATAAAATTCCTTTATTACTATTAAGAGTAAAAGTAGATGAAACGTGAAGTGTTCCATTAATCATTGTGATATTATCACTGTCAACAGAACCTGGAATTGCCCCTAAATTAGCTGCTGAAGAAACGGATAAAACTCCTTCTTGCAGACCTACAAATCCACTGTTTGTATTATTTCCTGTTAAGACAAGCGTTCCAGCTCCAGCTTTAATAAAGTTTCCAGATCCAGCTATTATACCTCCATAAGTTAAGGTAGTGCCTGGATCTGTAAGGATTGTACCTTGATTAATTAGATTTATACCTCTATTCGAATTTAGTGTAAAACTAGCGGTTGTTCTAAGAGTTCCACCATTGAAAGTTAAGTGACCTGGAGTAGCAGAACCAGGCGGTACACCTAATCCACTATCAGAGCTTATGATGATAAAACCGTCATTCATTGTCATTAAAGAATATGTGTTACTACCAGACAAAGTAAGCTCACCCGTACCACCTTTGACAATATCACCAGTTCCACTAATAACGCCAGATATAGACTGATTTGACGAAGAAGAATATTCAAAAGTCCCTGAATTACTTATATTACCTGAGTAGTTTCCAGATCCTAAAAGACCTGAAATTTCTAAGGTTCCTGAACTGATTGTGGTATTACCTGAATAGGTATTTACTCCTGAGAGAATTAATCTACCATCTCCTGTCTTTATAAGATTATTAGAACCTGCAACAACGCCAGCTACAGTCAAAGTTGTTCCAGTATCAACATTGAATGTGCCATGACTAGATCCCAATGCAACCCCTCTGTTGGCATCAAGTGTAAAATCTGCAGTAGATTGTAACGTTCCACCATTTAAGGTTAAATGTCCTGCAGTAGCTAAACCTGGAGTTGCTCCTAATCCACTGTCAGCGCTAATACTGATCGTTCCTGCACTAATTGTTGTTGATCCTGAGTAAGTGTTTACTCCTGAGAGAATTAAAGTTCCTGAATCTACTTTAGTCAATGTACCTGAACCGGCCATAATACCGCCATACGTTAAAGTAGTACCAGAATTAACGTCTATTATCCCATTACTTGCGCCAAGAGCAATGCCTCGATTTGAGTTAAGTGTAAAATCAGCAGAAGATTCTAAAGTTCCTCCATTTAATGTTAAATGACCTGCTGATGGTGAACCTGGAGCCGCTCCTAATCCACTGTCAGCGCTAATACTTATCGTTCCTGCACTAATTGTTGTAGTACCAGAATACGTGTTTGTTCCTGATAGAGTTAAAGTTCCTGAACCAGCTTTTGTAAAATTACCAGCACCACTAATTACGCCAGAAATCGTGTCATTACCAGTATCACCAGTTGTTAACGTAATTCCGCTTGCAAGCTGAATATTACCTGCTCCACTCAAGGATTGAATAGTATCAGTGGTATCAACATCATAAACAGCACCAGAAGCTACAGACACATCTGTTGTATCTGCTAAAGTTCCTGTTGTTTGAAACGTTCCATCACTAATTGTTGTATCTCCAGAGTAAGTGTTTACTCCTGAAAGTAACAACGTACCATCCCCAGACTTAGTTAGATTATTTGATCCTGCAATGATACCGCCATAGGTTAATATATTTGAACCAGTAACTTGAATAGTACTCGCTCTATTTAAATTAATTCCTTTGTTGCTACCAAGAGTAAATGAAGCATTACCTTTTAGAGTTCCACCATCCAAAATAATATTATCTGCATCAAGAGTTCCTGGATTTGCACCTAAATTATCACTAGAAGACACACTTATTGTGCCGGAGGAAATGGTAGTTGATCCTGAATATGTATTAGTACCTGATAAAGTTAATATACTAGAACTTGAAGTTGATTTTGTGAGTGCTCCTGTTCCACTTATTACTCCTGATAATGTTTGATCCGAAGAAGAACTATAATTTAGCAAACCCGAATTTGAAATATTACTTGCATAAGTTCCTGAGCCAATTTGACCTGATATATTTAATGTACCAGCACTAATTGTTGTAGTACCAGAATACGTATTTGTTCCAGATAAGGTTAAGGTACCAGAGCCAGCCTTGGCTAAGTTACCTGATCCACTTATTACTCCTGAAACAGTATCATTACCAGAATCACCAGTTGTTAAAGTAATTCCGCTAGCAAGCTCGATATTTCCTGCTCCAGTTAAGGATTGAATGGTATCAGTGGCATCAACATCATAAATAGCTCCAGAAGCCACAGACACATCAGTTGTATCTGCCAAAGTTCCTGTTGTTTGAAGGGTTCCATCACTAATTATTGTATCTCCAGAGTAAGTATTTACTCCTGAGAGTAACAACGTACCATCCCCAGACTTTGTTAAATTATTTGATCCTGCAATGATACCGCCATAGGTTAAGGTTCTAGATCCATCTACATTTATCGTTCCATGGCTTACGCCAAGATCAATGCCTCGATTTGAGTTAAGTGTAAAATCTGCAGTAGATTGTAACGTTCCACCATTTAAGGTTAAATGTCCTGCAGTAGCTGAACCTGGAGTTGCTCCTAATCCACTGTCAGCGCTAATACTGATCGTTCCTGCACTAATTGTTGTTGATCCTGAGTAAGTGTTTACTCCTGAGAGAATTAAAGTTCCTGAATCTACTTTAGTCAATGTACCTGAACCGGCCATAATACCGCCATACGTTAAAGTAGCACCAGAATTAACGTCTATTATCCCATTACTTGCGCCAAGAGCAATGCCTCGATTTGAGTTAAGTGTAAAATCAGCAGAAGATTCTAAAGTTCCTCCATTTAATGTTAAATGACCTGCTGATGGTGAACCTGGTGCCGCTCCTAAACCACTATCAGCAATAATGCTGAGCTTACCAGCACTAATTGTCGTTACTCCAGAGAACGTATTTGTTCCAGATAAAGTCAGAGTTCCAGAACCAGCCTTGGCTAAGTTACCTGATCCACTTATTACTCCTGAAACAGTATCATTACCAGAATCACCAGTTGTTAAAGTAATTCCGCTAGCAAGCTCGATATTTCCTGCTCCAGTTAAGGATTGAATGGTATCAGTGGCATCAACATCATAAATAGCTCCAGAAGCCACAGACACATCAGTTGTATCTGCCAAAGTGCCAGTGACCTGCAATGTTCCATCTGTAATAACTGTGTCTCCTGAGTAAGTGCTAGCACCATCAATTAGGAAATTTCCTGCACCAGATTTAGTTAATGCACCTGAGCCAGATATAACACCTGCGTAGTCTAATAAAACTCCAGAATCAACATTAAACCCTCCATTACCATCGAGGAATAATCCTCTGTTAGTATCGAGCGTGAAATCAGAAGTGGCTAATAAAGTTCCTCCATCAAACGTGATTGTATTTGAACCAGTTGTTCTTCCCAACTGATCAACAGCACTTATACTTAATGTGCCACCATCTAAATTTAAATTTCCTGTAAAATTATTTGATGTAGACAACAATAGAGTGCCTGAGCCACTTTTTGTAAGATTTCCAGATCCTTGAATAAGCCCGCCATAATCAAGTTGAGTTGAAGTATTTGTATGAATTGCCCCATTTCCAGATAAATTAATCCCACGATTGGCATTTAAAGTAAAATCTGCTGTCGTTTGAAGTGTTCCACCACCAAAAGTTAAATGACTAGATTGAACAGTGCCTGGAACTGCGCCTAAATTATTATCTGAACTAATACTTAATATACCAGCATTAATTGTTTTTGTTCCAGTTATAGAATTAGATCCTGACAATGTTAGGGTATAATTTCCATCTTTAATAAAATTACCATCACCAGATAAATCTCCTGAAAATGTTGTTGAACCACTTGATAAACTTGATGTAATTGTCATGCTTGAAGGAATATCAATCAAACCAGAGCCTGAAATAGATCCAATTGTGTCGTCGCCAGCGTCAAATCCTAAAATAGTGCCCGAAGCTAATGAAATATTAGTGTTTCCTAATAATCCCTTAGCAGTTAACTCACCACCAGAAATTGTAGTGCTTCCGGTATAAGTATTATCATTCAAAAAAGTAAAAGATTGAGAGCCATCTTTTGTAAAACCTCCGGAACCAGAGATAATACCGCTAAAACTACCACCAGAACTATTATTTACAGTAAGAGTTCTCCCAGATGAAACTGATATTCCACCACTTCCTGATAACCCAGCTAATGTGACATTGCTATTAACGTTATAAGTTCCTCCATTTGAGGTCAAAGAATGGTTAGATGGTACAGAACTAGAGTTATCAATTCTTAAAGTTCCAGCATTTACAATAGTTGATCCACTATATGAATTAGATCCACTTAAAACAACAGTACCGCTTCCAGTTTTATTTAAATCTCCTGATCCAGATATTGATCCCGAATAAGTTGTGGTTCCACTACCAGTAAAATCAACATTACCTGAGCTACTTAAATTTATATTTGGCCGTACAGTTGCGCCAGAAGAAGTTGAAATACTGCTTCCTGAAGCTAAGTTAATAGTTCCAGAACCGTAAACATTACTTGATCCAGGCTCTAAAATTAACCCACCAGTTCCAGATCTAGTTATATTGCTATTAATATAAATATGTCTGTTAGAGTCTAGAGTTAAATCATTAGAACTATTTGATGATATAGAGTCTTGAACATATATATCCCCATTTTGAGAACCACTATTACCAGTAAAAACTGTTATGTTGTTAGATGCAAGTGCGGTCTCTAATGTTCCAACATTAATTACAGCACTATTTCCCGTGGCAGTATAACTGCCATTAATATCTGAACTACTTCCATTGCTAATTGTTATGTTATACGGGTCAATTAACCACTGACCATCTTCACCAATATTAGATTTCGTTGAGATTTTTATATCGTTTATATCAAGAGAACGTCCTGAAGTTTCAATTTTACCGCCATTTCCATTAATCTTTCCTCCATCTGCCTTTAAAGTTCCTTTAACTGTTGTTTTTGAATTTGAATCATGAATATTAGACCAAACAACAATTTCACCACCATCACCAAAATCATAAGCTGAAGCGTCTAAAGAGGCCCCTTCATTAACTATTGTTGTAGTTGCTTGATATACATCTTTATTATTATTTTGCCAGCTTCCACCTACTTCTATTACTCCACCACTAGTATTTCCCTTTGCAGATAACTTAGAACCTGATTGAATTAAAATTTCATCTCCAGTTACTCTGATTTTTCCACCTTTATCAGACTGTGAGTTAGCTGCAATAGAACCTGAATTAATGATCTTTCCGTTGCTAGCTGAAAGAAAAATTCTCCCACCTTTTTGTGAAATACCATCAGCTACTATTGATCCAGAATTATTAATTACTGCTTTTGAAACCTCATCAATCCCTTTGGCAGACAAGATAACCGTGCCATTATTCACTCTTATAGCGTTATTATTTGCAACTAAAGAATTGATAATACCTCTATCAACTGAATAATTTATAAGTTTATTGCCATTTAAGCTAAGAGTTACTTTTTCACCTGAGATAAGAGACGCCGACCCATTAGGTGTCGTTATTTCACCATTATTTGTAACTTGCTGACCTATTAAAGCTACAGCTCCACCTTCAAAAGCAGAGATTTTTCCATTATTTTCAATTGAGCCTGCACTAAATTCTTTTTCAAATATTATTTTATTATTTAAAAAATCATTATTTTTCATGTTAAGAGATGATGCTATTATAGAACCCACATCAACCTTCGATCCATCTTTAAATATGACACCGTTAGGATTAATTAATATCACATTTCCATTTGCTGTTAAATTTCCATATATGTAAGTAGGGTCGTTTGTTTGTACTCTATTTAAAGCCGAGGACGTTGATTGTGGCTGATTAAATTTAACTGTGTGATCTTTATCTATATTGAAAGATGACCAATTTGTAATTAATTTATCAGAATTTTGTTGGATTGTTAATGTCTTATCATTTTTGCTAATTACAGCACTACCATTTATTATACTTGGATTTTGTGGCAATAAATTTGCATCAGCAAATGCTATGCTGGGAATTGTTATTATACCAATAAATAAAAGCTTATTTATTATTTTAGGAAATTTCCTAACCATTAAAACTCATATGAAAGAACAAGCCAGACTCTGGAAGAGTCAGCCTTACCGTCACTGTTCATTCCTGCACTAGATTTACCGTCATTATTACCAATGGTCTGTGACCAACCTGCTTTAATAAGAATGTCTGACCTAGGATAAAAATCAAAAGCAACCCCCCAGCCTGATAAGGAATATTTATTAGGAGTTGTAAGGGTGATATTTGAAGGATCTTTATATTGTTGAATTTTTCCATAGTCATAAAAAACAGAGGCCAAAACATCAACATTAATTAAACTAGATAAATTAGTTTGTAATTCAGCAGTAAATTTATAACCTTGATCACCAGATGCCTCACCAGAAGGATAAGCCCTGACACCAGAAACCCCTCCAAGTGATAGTTTTTCTGAACTGTCTAGATTTTTATTCGATAACTGTGCTAATCCAAATGTTTTAAGATTTAAATTCGTGCTTACCTTTTGAATATGATAAAAATTTAATAATGTTTTATCAAATGAACCGTGAGTTTTAGTACCTGTTGCACTTTGATCATTATTATAATCTGACGATACTTTTGATAGATCTAAATCTCCAAAACTTTTATCAATAGAAACAATAGACACGCCGCCTAAATCATAATTATTTGATTTTTTATAAGTTAAACCAAAATTAAAATTATCAATTATTTTGTCATTAGTTGTAGAACCAGACGCTTCATTATATATGTCTTTTCTTTCAATATTTGATCTGAATAAAATAGAACTCTCACGCCTCCTCTGTATAGGATAAACAAGACCAATATTACTTGTTGAAGCAGTTCCTTTAGAAACAGGGTTAGTCCTTATTTCTTTACCAATTTCAAAATCCAAGTCTGTATAGGATATAGTTCCCCTTAATCCAGATTGTTGTATGGGAAATTCGTATAAAATTTTTGTAAAATCATAGTTTGTTGAACTATTAATAGTTTTAATAAAAGATATTTTATCACCAAATTTTGATGGATTATTAATATCTATAACTACGTTAGCTCTTTCTTTACCAGTATATCTATTACCATAGTTGTCATAAGACAAAATTCCGGTTACTAAATCATCTTCAATGACGTCGACAATTATTTTAGAACTTCCCTGCTCTTCGCCAGTTGTTATAGTTGATGTTACATTTAACCCCGGTAATTCGTTTAAATTTAATAGGCCACGCTCTAAAGATTGAGAAGTTAGGTTTCCACCTAAGGCGTCATCAAGGTAACTCGAAATAACATCTTCATATAAACGAACGTTATTTTTTTTAAAAATATAAGGTTTATTTTCATCTAATTTACCTTCATTAATTTGGATAATTATAGTTTGGTTGTTTACCTCTTGTTCTGGTAAAAAAGCTTTAGCTAAAAAGAAACCTTTTTCTGAGTAAAGCTCTTGTATTAAATAAGCAGCATACTTTAAATCTTCAAACGTATTTTTCTTATTAGTATAATTTTTTAGTAAATCTCTAAATATTTCTTTTTTGAATTTAGTTATTGAACCCTTAAATATAAAGTCTTTAACAAATATAGTCGGAGATTTTGAATTTCTAACAGGAGGGCTTTTTTTATTCTTATCAATTTGTGGAATTTTTTGTGGATTTTTGTTAAATTTATATATCTCTTCTTCACGGTTTAATAAAGAACCTGCGTCGGTGTCAGCAAAAATAGGTTTATTTATTAAAATAAAACCAAATACTGCCGTATATAGTAATGGGATAGTCTTTTTAATATACATTCTTATCTCGAAATTTTTTTAAAATTTAAATAATATAAAATTAAGAGGAGCTATAATTAATGTCTGTTAAATGTATCACTAGTAAAATCTCCACAATTTTATAAGGAAGAAAGTCGTTTAACTGCCCTCCAACACCCTGATAAGAAGCATAAAATCGTAAAATTTATTGGATTTCAAACTATTAAATTTTGATTAATATATGTTGATATAAATTTATTATTATTAACAATATGTTGATTTTTTTATTTCACGAATCGTGAAAATTACTTGAGAAAACTAATTTAATAGAATCAATTAAGAAAACACTTAAATTAATGTTTTTTTTAATAAGTATTATCAACTAAATTTCAAAATTTTGATAAATTATCAACTCTTTTATTAAACGGTGAAATTGTGATTTGATCCCAAACACCAGCTTTAAATATTGGGTCATTTGATTGGAATTCTTTTACTTCATTTTCAGTTTCTGCTTCAACCATAAAAAATGAGCCATTCATGACATTACCTGAGATATCAGTCAAAGGACCTGAAATTAAAGTTTTAATTGGGTGCCTTGCTAAATATCTTCTATGTTCGTCTATTATCCCCATTCTTTTTTCAAAAGAATTTGGCTTATCTTTACATAAGATTACCCATATCATTTGATTCTCATTCAAATTTTAATTGTTTTGATTTTCAAATTCTGCAATTCTTTTATAAGCTAGATCTGTAAATTCAGCCTTTGGGGCATTACCAGCAATCACAACTAACAAAAGATGCTCTTCGTCTTGATTGCCTTCAGTAATATTCATAAAACGCCTTGAGCTTCCAGGAGGAAAAGAAATCACATCACATGGACCTAAATCTACAAAATCTAATTCGTTGCCCTCATTCCATTCACATCTCCACTTACCTGTAATTGGCATAAAGGTCTCATTTGTATCATGATTGTGCATCAAGGGACCCTTTCCTGGTTTACATCTACAGAAACCAAGGTTGAAACCTTCTGATATATTAATGGCAGGCATTTGTGCATTATCATTACCTAATGGAGAAACATGCTTGCTATCACCTTTTGGTGGCTCAAAACCAATAATATTAATTAATTCTCTTGTACATTCTGGTAATTTACTATCAGGCAAACCTAGCTTTGAACCACTTTGATTGGCAAAAAAAGCTATACGCTTATCCATATCACTTCTAGAAAGCGTTCTAATTTCAGGTAATTTTTTTTGATTTTCCATAATAACTCCTTATTCATTATTTAATTTAAGTTGTTCAAAAATAGCAGCTGTATCATGTGTTATTGGAATATTTTCTTTAGATTTATTATAAACATCAGCAGCAGCCTCAAACGTAGGTGACTTTAAGTTGTTGCTTTTTAAGAATTGACTTATTACGTCAATGTCTTTTAAAAAAATTCTCATCGATGCTGTAGCTGGTTCATATTGTTTGTTAATCATTAAAGGCATTCTTTTATCAAGCATAACAGAAGTAGCTGCCCCAGCATTTAAGACATTATAAATCATGTTTTCATCTAAGCCGGCCTTTTGTCCCAAAAGCAATGCTTCAGCGGTAACCGTATTATGAACTGTTACTAACAAATTAGCTAAAATTTTAAATTTAATGCCATTACCAAATGCTCCTACATACATGTGTTTTCTGGCAAAACTATTAAAGATGTCTTCACATTCACTAACAACGCCCTTCAGGCCACTGGACATAACTACAAGGTCTTTTAATTTAGCTTGCGCACCAGTGCCACTTACAGGAGCATCAATAAGTTCTATTTTTAATTTTTTAAGTTTGTTTTTGGCTTCTAATTTATCTTCTAAAGAAATGGTATTCATATCTATGATTATTTTTGTTTCCAATAAAGATTTATTATTTTCAATTTCTTTAATAACATCTTTAAAAATTGGGACTGTAGGTAAACTTAAAATTACTATTTTACATTTTTTTGTCAGGTCATTAATATTATCTAAAATCAAACCTCCTAGTGAAGAGAATAAATTTCTATTATTTTTATCTGGATCTACTCCGAACACTTGATAACCACTTGCGAGCAAATGCTTAGCATAAGAACCACCCATTGCACCTAAGCCAATTAGACCGACAGTTTTCAATAAATAAACCTCCTATAAAAAGTTTATGTTAACTATAAACCATACATAATTAAATCATACTTTCTGATAGAGGCAATAAAAAATAATCATTTAATATTTCATAATCAATAATTTAATATTTATTTTTTTGGAGTTTTATTATGGATATTGGTTTTTTTACTATGCCTATACATCCTATTGATAAAGATTATAAAAAATCTTTGTCAGAAGATCGTCAGGCTTTTTTGTTGGCTGATAGGATTGGCTTTTCTGAAGCTTACTGTGGTGAACATGTTACAGATTCTGCGGAAAATATAACCTCTAGTGCACTTTTTATAGCATCTATAGCCTCTTGCACTAAAAATATAAGACTGGGTACCGGCACAGTTAACATGCCTAATTCACACCCAGCTGCGATTGCAGGTCAAATTGCAATGCTTGATCATATGCTTGATGGCCGTCTAAATTTTGGAATTAGTCCAGGCGGACTCGCATCGGATGCTGAAGTATTTGGAAATCTTGATAAAGATAGAAACGAGATGTTTGTAGAATGTATTGATATGGTTCTAGAGATTTGGAAACGAGACGCACCGTATAACATAAAAGGAAAATATTGGAATATATCAACTGAAAGAACGCAGATGACGGAAATTGGACAAGGTATAATGCAAAAACCACTTCAAAAGCCTTACCCACCTATTATTTGTACTGTAGTGGCCCCATTTTCTAAAGGATTAATAGCTGCTGCTGCTAGAGGCTGGCACCCTATATCGGCTAATTTTCTTTTACCTAAATGGGTAAAAACACATTGGCCTAGTTATGTTCAAGGTTGTGAACAAGGTGGCTTTAATCCAGATCCTAAAAATTGGAGAATTGCAAAATCAATATTTGTCTGTGAAGATAGAAGTAAAGCAAAAGAATATGCTTTAGGCAATGGAAGTCCTTATGTATTTTATTACAAACAATTACTTACTAAAATGTTAAAACACGGTAGAGCTAATTTATTTAAAGAAAATCAAGACATGCCTGACAGTGATTTAAAATTAGAGGATATTTGTAATAAACTAATTTTATTTGGTTCCGCTGATGAAGTTGTAGATAAAATTATGGAATTCAGAGAAGAAGTAGGAGATTTTGGAACTTTGTTATATGCTGGTCATGATTGGGCTGATGTGGATTTAGCCAAAAAATCTATGGAATTAATGGCAGAGAAGGTAATGCCTAAAATTAATCAAAATATCTACATAGCTGCTGAATAGGGTAAATTATGAAAAAAGTTTCTATAGAAAATGGTAATTATCTAAATGTAAAAGTTGATGGCAATAAAGACCTTCCTGCAATTATTTTTTCTAATTCTTTAGGAACTGATATGCGAATGTGGGATTGTCAAATAAAAGAATTAACAGACAAATTTTGCATTGTTAGATACGACACAAGAGGTCATGGTCAAAGTAGTCCAGTAGAAGGCCCCTATTCATTTGATATGCTTGAAAATGACGTCATTACTATTCTAGATGACCTTCAAATTGAAAAAGCACACTTTATAGGCCTGTCTATAGGAGGAATGACTTCCCTTGGGCTTGCATTAAAGCATCAATCTCGATTTAATAAGATCATTTGTTGTGCTGCAAGAGCGGATAACCCTCCTCCATTCATAGAGGGCTGGAACCAAAGAATAGCTGTTATTGAATCAAAAGGCACTGCAGGGGTAGTTGAGGGTTCTCTTGAAAGATGGTACAGCGATACATTTAGAGAAAACCATAAAAATATAGAAACCATTAACCTTTCAAAGGAAATGATAACAAATACATCAAATAAAGGATATATTGGTTGTGCGCATGCTTTAAAAACTCTAAATTATTTGAAAGATTTATCAACAATTAACAGAGAAATGCTTTTCATTGCTGGTGAAAATGATATGGGAGCTCCAGCTTTGACTATGGAGGAAATGTCACATCTCACTCCCAACAGCAAATATGTCTGTATACCTGGAGCAGCACATATTTTAAACATAGAGTCTCCAGATTTAGTAAATGAAACAATTCAGAATTTTTTAGATTAATAATATTAATGAGGTTTGACAATGGCTTTAAAAACTTTTGAACACGTACTTATACTTGCAGATGACGTTGATAAAACAAAGGACTTTTATGTTGATATTTTAGGCTTAAATATTGGCTACAGACCCGATTTCCCATTCAAAGGTTATTGGCTGTATTTGGATGAGAACCCAAAAGCTGCCTGCATTCACTTAGCTATGAGAAAACAAGATACTGGACAAGACTATTATATAGGCAAAAAAGACGATGTTAAATCAGGTTCTGGTGCAATAGATCATGTGGCGTTTAATGCAGATGATATTGAAGGTATGAAAGCAAAGCTTGAAAAAATATCAATAGAATACACCCATAGAAAAGTTCCAGGCTTCCCTTTAGAACAATTATTTATAATGGATCCAGACGGTGTCAAAGTTGAACTTAATTATGCAACAAGCGAATAAAATTTAATCTAAGGGAGTTTAAAATGCCTCACAAATATAATGAAAAAATGTTTGATATTAAGCACTTAAGAGAAACTGCAGAAAAGTTAAAAAATTGGGGACGGTGGGGTCCTGATGATGAAATTGGTACATTGAATTTTATAACACCAGAGAAAGTTGTTGATGCAAGCAAACTGATTAAGAGAGGAAAACGTTTTAGCCTCGGATTGAATTTTGATAGACACGGACCTCAAAAAGGAAGTTGGGGAAACAGATTTAATCCAATTCATTTGATGTTAGCTACAGGAACAGATGCAGTAGCTGGAAGGTTTGATGATTTTGGACTTAGATATGCAGACGACATGATTTCTTTACCTTTACAATGTGCAACTCAATGGGATGCCCTAGCGCATATTTTTTATGATGATTATATGTGGAATGGTTATGATGCAAGACTGGTAGACAGTGATGGAGCTCAAAAAAATGGAATAGAAAAAGTAAGAGCTGAAATGGCTGGTAGAGGTGTACTTTTAGACGTGGCACGTTGGGCTGGGGTTGATTTTTTTGAAGACGGAGTTGCCATCACCTCAGATGACTTAAATGAATGTGCTAAATCACAAAACATAGAAATAAAACAAGGTGATTTTGTTATTGTGAGAACCGGTCAAATGGAACAAAGATTAGATTGTGGTGAATGGGGTGGATATGCTGGCGGAGACGCACCTGGATTAGCCTTTGACACTGCTCAATGGATCTATGATCACGAGATAGCTGCTATTTGTACTGACACATGGGGGTGTGAAGTTAGACCTAACCAAACTAAAGATGCTCAACAACCGTGGCATTGGGTGGTAATTCCAATGATTGGTATTACCATGGGCGAAATTTTCTATCTTAGAGATTTAGCATCTGATTGTGATGAAGATAAAGTTTATGAATTCTTTTTCTGCGCACCACCATTACCAATAACAAAAGCCGTTGGTTCTCCAATTAACCCTATGGCTATCAAGTAAAAATACAATGAAACCAACTGCTACTATAATCGGTGGCTCAATAGCAGGTTTATTTGCTGCTAATGCCCTTATAAAAAAAGGCTGGGACGTTTCTATTCATGAAAAAGTTCCAGTCCCACTATCTGGAAGAGGCGCAGGAATAGCTACATATGATGATTTAGCTGAATTTGTTTTTAAAGCAACCAACAACAGTAATGTTCTTGGAACAACAGCTAGATCAAGGGTTTCTCTGGATTTAGACGGCAATATAAGTGCCAGCCATAATTATCCTCAAGTATATACCAGTTGGCAGTATTTATTTACAATTCTTAGGGAAAATATAGATAATAAATGTTATTTCATGGGCGATGACTGTATTGGTATTAAACAAATTAATAATAAGGCTATAGCTTTATTTGAAAGTAGAAAAGAAAAAAAATCTGATTTAATAATTATTGCAAATGGCATTAAATCTGAACTCAGATCATATATAGATAAATCTGCTTATCCTAAATATGCAGGTTATGTTGGCTGGAGAGGAGTGGTTAACGAAAACCAATTATCCGCAAAATCGTTAGAAACATTATCAAATTATTTCATTGTCGTTCTTCCATACAATCAACAAATAGCCTCTTATCCAATTGCTGGAGAAGGAGAAGACCCATTTACAAAGGGGAAAAGAAGAATTAACTGGATTTGGTATAAACCTGCACCTGATGAGGCCCTAAAATCGTTGTTGTTGGGAAAATCTGGTAAACAATATATTGATGGTATTCCTCCAGATGAAATACGCACAGACATTGTCCAAGCTTTATATGAAGAAGCAAATAATAAATTACCACCTCAATTAAAAGAATTAGTTGAGATGACAGCACAGCCACTCATACAGCCAATTTTTGACTTAGAAAGTCAAAAGATGAGAAATAATAGAATTGTAACAATTGGAGATGCTGCTTTCACAGCTCGTCCACATGTTGGAATGGGTGTAACAAAAGCTGCTAAAGACGCTTTCACATTATCAGAACATTTGGACCATAATAAATATTTAGAGAGCTTGAATGATTGGGAATCTAGTAGATTAATTGAAGGTAAATTTATTGTTAACAGAAGTAGAATGTTGGGAAAGTATCTCTCTAATTATAAAGAGGATAAGACTATAGAAATGCCAGATGTCATCAATGTCCTAAAGGATACGGCTATAAGCTTAAATGATATTATCAACTAATATAAATATGATGGAGAGTTAAATGAGTAACAAATCATTTTCTTTAAAGTTTAAAGGTGATGCAAGAAATACTGGATCAATGCGAAATGATATAGACGTTTCATTTGAGTCTATGAATGAGAAGTTTAAACTCGCAACAGATGAAGGAGCTTTTCATGGAGGCAAAGGAACAGCTCCTCCTCCACTTGCCCTTTTCACCGCTTCATTATGTGGCTGCGTGATGACACAAATTAAGGCTTTTGGAAAAAAATTAAAAATTGAAGTTGATGAAATTAAAATTGATGCTTCTATGAACTGGAATGGTGAGATAACTGATGAGGGTCCTTATAAAGCAAGCTGTGAGGGTTATAATTTAGACGTTGATATTATCAGTAATGAAAATATAGAAAATAAAGTCAAACTATTAAACGCAGCTATTGACGGATGTTTTATAGAAGCATCCTTAAAACCTGGTTTAGTTAAACACCGATTAAAAAATGAAGAAAATTGGATAAGTATATAGTTAAATTTTATTCATTGATTTTAATATTTTTTCTGGCGTTATAGGTTGTGATGTTACTTCGGAGCCAACTTTTCCTAACGCATTATTAATAGCATTCATTATTACAGCAGGTGCACCTCCTGTACCTGCTTCACCAGCTCCTTTAGCTCCAATGATACTCCTGCCAGAATTGGTTGTAACATGATCAACTATAATATCAGGCATTTCGTAAGCCATAGGAACTAAGTAGTCAGCCATTGTAGCATTTTGCATATTACCTTGATCATCATAAACACATTCTTCAAAAAGAGCTCCACCTATCCCTTGGACAACTCCTCCTTTTATTTGCTCTTCAACTAATTTAGGGTTAATTTGAGTACCACAATCTTCTACAGCCCAAAATTTATTAATCTTAACTATACCAGTATCTTGATCAATCGATACATGACACCCCATAGCACTATTAGTAAAAACAAATGGTATTCCCTCTATTAAAAAACTAGCTGTAGCTAAAAGTTCGGGATTGGTACCCTTAGGTATCTCATGCCCCCTGTAATAAACTGTTTCAGCTAATTTTTGAAGAGAGATACCCTCCTCTCCGTTTTTTCTAATAACTACGTTACTTTCAATATCTAAAGTATCCTTATTAGTTTGCATGATTGCAGCAGCAATATCTAAAATATTGTTTTTAAGAGTTCTTGCTGCCTTTAAAACAGCTTCTCCGCCTATTCCTGCCCCTCTAGAAGCCCATGTTCCACCTCCATATGGAGTTGCATCAGTATCGCCTAAAGTAACTCTCACAGTATCCATTGAAACGCCTAACTGGTCTGCAGCAATTTGTTTCATAATAGCTTCTGTTCCTTGACCTTGTTCAGTAATTGAAGAAGATAGGTGAATTGCTCCGGAACCTTCAAGTCTAATTGAAGCTCCGTCCTGAGACGATATATGAGCGCCCCCTACTCCGTAAAATAAGGGACTTGGATTTGTTACTTCACACATAGCTATTACACCATATCCTGTTAAAACCCCATTAGCTAAATCGTCTTCCTTTTGTTTTTCAATCTCATCAATATTCATCATTCCAAGCAATTTATCCATTGAAGCTTGATGAGACAAATCTTCTAATGGGACACCAGAAGGACATTTATTAGGATAAGCGTTATCTGGTATAAAATTAATCTTTCTAATTTTATCAAGACTTAAACCAATTTTTGTTGCAGCTTTATCAATTAATGCTTCAGTAATAGCTACTGCAATAGGGTGACCAACTGCTCTATATTGGCACATTGGAGTTTTATTTTGAAAAACAACTGTACCTACTGCTTTATAATTTGGAATAATATAGGGAGCACCAGATAAATTCAAAACTTGATTTGTTTCAATGGCTGACGTTCTTGGATACATACTAAATGGACCTATACCACTCAAGTCATTTATTTCCATTGCTAATATTTTGCCTTGTTTATCAACTCCTAATTTTCCACTAATTTTATGACAACGCGCATGAATATCTGTTGTAAAACTCTCTAATCTATCTGCAATAAACTTTATTGGGCGCCCTAGTTTTTTTGAAATGGCTGCCACAGCCATTTCATCAGGATAAACATGGACTTTAATGCCAAAAGAGCCACCGACATCTCTACTAACAATTCTTACTAAACCTTCGTTAACGTCTAAGTGTTTAGCTATAATATGTTGCATCATATGCGGGGCTTGGCCGTTATGATAAATTGTCATTTTTGTTTCAGCTTTATTCCAATCAGCAACAATACCCCTCGATTCTAGGGTAACACCTGTATGTCTAGCAAAATCGAGAGTTGTTTCTACTACCTCGTGAGATTCCTCAAAAGCCTTAACCACGTCACCTTGATTGACTGTTCTTGTCCAAAAAAGATTGTTTCCAAGCTCAGGATGAATAATGACGGCATTTTCATCTAGAGCGGTTTCCATGTCTACTTGCGCATCTTTTTCTTCCCAATCAACTTCAATAAGCTCTAATGCATCTTCTGCCTGAGCTCTATTATTTGCTATGACAACAGCAATAGGCTCACCTTGCCATCTTGCAACTTTCTTAGCTAATGGTGTTTGCTCAGGGGATCTCATTTCACCTAAATGGCCTAATGTTCCAACCCAAGGCTTACAAAATTCGTCTATTTCCTTAGCTGTATATATATCAAATACGCCTGAAGATTTTTTTGCTTCATCAACATTTATTGATTTAATATCAGCATGAGCAAAAGGAGATCTTAAAAAAGCTACATGAAGCATTCTAGGTAGGACTAAATCATCAACAAATTGTCCTCCACCTTCTAGGTGTTTTTTAGCATTTTCCCGAGGCAAACTTCTTCCAATATATGAATTGGGTCTATCTAAAGAACCTAATTTTGGATTTTGGTTTACTTTCATATCATCCATTTTCTACACCTTAATTAATTTCGTTAATAGACTCTTCAATTGCATCAACAATTGATTGATAACCAGTGCATCTACAATAGTTTCCAGAAATTTCTGACCTTATTTCATCTCTAGAAAGTTTTTTCTTAGACGATATTATTTCTTTAGTTGTCATAAGCATACCAGGAGAACAAAAACCACACTGAAAAGCATTATGTTTTAAAAAATTATTTTTAACTTTCTCCATTACATCGTCATCAAAGCCCTCTACCGTAGTTATAGAAGAACCGTTTGCTTGTGAGGCGAGAATAAGACATGACCTTACTGCTTTACCATCCATTTCAATTGTACATGCCCCACATGCTCCTTGTTCACAGCCTAAATGTGTACCAGTTAAACCTTGAGACCTTAAATAATCAGCTAAATGTTGCCTTGCTGGCACAGTTACATTATCAAACCTCTCTCCATTTACTGAAAAAGATATGTTAATAGAGTTTTTAATTGACATTTAATCCTCCAACTTTTTCAAAATTTTACCAATAAGTATTGTTGCTAAATGCAATTTCATTGATGCACTGCTATTTAAATCACCCGCAAAATCTATTTCTGAGGACAATGATTTCTTTAATGAAGAGTAATCATAACCACTTTTAACAACTAATTCAGAAGTATTGAATGTTAAATTTGGCCTATCACCCGTTGCAAAGAATACTAAAGTTAAATTTTCAATCACAGATTGGTTAATTAGTACTTTTGCAATTAATCCAGCCATAGCATAATCACCATGACGACGACACACTTCTTCAAACACAATTTTTTCGTTACTTTTTAAAAGAGGATAATTTATTCCAACAAGAATTTCATCTGGTTGTATGTCAGTTTCAAATAACCCTAGATAAAAGTCATTAGCATCAACGGATCTGTTCCCATTTAAGCCTGATAAGATAATTTTTGCATTATTAGCAACCGCAAAAGCTGGTAATTCAGCAGCTGGGTCACCATAGGCGATACTTCCACCATGTGTTCCCTTGTTTCTAATTGCAGGATGAGCAACCATTTTTAATATTTCAATTAAAGAAGGAAAGTTTTCCTTAATAATTGAGTTGTCCATTACTTGGTTATGAGTTGCCAAGGCACCAATATAAATTGAATTATCATCCAACTTTATCTCACTTAAATCCTTTAATTTAGATATGTCTATTAAACAAGAAGGACTTGAAAGCCTCATGTTAAGAGCTGGCAACAGTGATTGACCGCCTGCAAGAATAACTGCTTCATCATCTTGAGATTTAAATTTTATTGCATCTGACAGAGATTTAGCTTCGTAATAAGAAAAATCTGGTGCTTTCATTTTTATATGACCCTTTAGATTATAATACTTAACAGTTAATCACTAATTATAATCTGTATCAATAATTATTAAATCATATTTAATGATTTATATTATTGAATAATATAATTTTATATGTCTTATAAATGTATTAAATTAAATAATTAACTAATTATTAATAGAGGTCTTTGAAATGAGTGAAAACGTAGTACATATGAAATTAGAAGGTTCTTCTAAAAGCCACTCTAGAGCTGATATAATCGCTAGAGACGTTGAAAGTGTAATTGATGAACCTGTTGCTAGGGGAGGAACAAACCTTGGCTTGTCGCCTACGGAAACACTCATGTCCTCACTTATTGGCTGCACTAACGTAATCACCCACAGAATAATGGAAAAAATGGGTTTCAAAATTAATAGTTTAGATATCAAATCTAAAACTTTGTTTAATAAAGACGGCGTAAGTCTAATACAGGAGGTTGAAGTACCATTTCCTGAGATAACTCTGGATATTGCAATTTCTACAAACGCATCAGAAAGCGACTTAGTTGAAGTTCAAAAACAATTAGCTATGTACTGCCCTATAGCTAAAGTCATTAGAAACAGTGGTACTGTCATAAATGAAAATTGGAATAAAATAGATTAAGGTGATATATGAACCGTAGGGACAGATTACATCATCAACCTATTATTAACAGACCTAAATTATTACTCAAAAATAATAAAAAAATAATCTTATGGGTGATTGTAAATTTAGAAGTATGGGACCCAGACTTACCTCAACCTAGAAATATTCTTCCACCTCCTATGAATGTCCCGATGTTACCAGATTTACCTAATTGGTCGTGGCATGAATATGGTATGAGAGTGGGCTTTTGGAGAATATTAAAGGCTTTACAAGAAAGACAAATATCTTCAACTTTAGCCTTAAATGCAACTGTTGTAGACTATTATCCTGAAACTGTAGAGGCAGCCATAAAAGCCAATTGGGAACCCATGGGTCATGGTTATATTCAAAGGCCAATGCATAAAGTTGATAATCAATTTGTCGATATTAAATCAGCAATAGATAAAATAGAAAATTTCACTAAAGAAGAAGTAATTGGCTGGGAGAGCCCAGGTTTAACTGAAACTGACGATACATTAGATATTTTATCAGAACATGGGATAAAATATACGGCAAATTGGCCTGTTGATGACCTTCCACAAGACTTAAAAGTAAAAAGTGGAAAGAGAATGATAACACTTCCCTATCCTATTGAAATCAATGATGTTGTAATGACATCTGTTCAAGTTCATAAATCTGATGAAATCTTTACAAGAGGTAAATTACAATTTGATAGACTTTACCAAGAAGCTGATGAAAACGTTAAAATTATGGCTATTAGCGTTCATCCGTATTTAACAGGTGTTCCTCATAGAATATCATTTTTTGAACAATTGTTAGATTATATTATAAAACATCAAGATGTTGAGATCATGACTGGTAAAGATATCTATAATTGGTATACAGCACAAGTTCCTAAATAATTAAATTACAAAATTATTTTATAATACAACCTTCCTAAATTTTCTCTTATAAAAATTGACGTTTTCTCTAATGCTTTCACTGTTGGTAATAATTCTAAAACAGTAAAATTTCTATTTTGCGCCCTGAAATCAACAGGAAATGGAGTTACATTAAAACCCTGCTTTTCAAAAAGATATTTGGATCTATGCATATGAAAAGCTGACGTAACAAGCACAATAGATGAATTAACTGGAATAACCTTAGTCACAGCAATGCTTTCTTCATAAGTATTTTTAACTTTAGTTGTAACTAATATTTGATCGGAAACACCCAAGGAAATTGCTTTGTCTTTAAGAATATAACCTTCAGGTTTCCAATTTTCTGTCCACGGCAATTGTCCAGCTGTGAATATTAATTTATCTGATTTTTTTTGTTTAATTAAATCTATTCCTGCAAAAAACCTGTCTGGGTCTGAAAACTCATAAGTAGAGTAATTCTTATCTCCTACTTGATGTATCATTCCACTTAAAACCACGACTGCGTCATTTTCTTTAATTAAATTTATAGGAATGGGCTTATATGGATACTCTAATTGCTTTGTAAGATAATTGCTTACATATGGATTTGAAGAAATTAGCAGTATTGATAAACTGAAAAAAACAAAAGTTTTTTTTCTATAAATAAAAAATAGAATTAATAATACTAAAGAAATTCCCAACGGAGATAGAAAAAAAGGTAATATTTTATGTAAATAGATCATTCATTTAACTTTTAAAATACTAAATATTTATGAAAATTTTATAAATTGCAATCATCTAAATAATTTTATTTGTTAACAAACTATAGCCACCATCTCTAACTGTTCTGATAGGGTCCTCATTATTTTCTGATTTAGATTTAATAGCCTTTCTAAGTCTGCTCATATGGACATCAACTGTTCTTTCTTCAACATAAACTCCATGCCCCCAAACAAGATCTAAAAGTTTGCTCCTTGAAAATACATGTCCAGGTCGCTCCATTAATAAATATAATAATTTAAATTCTTTAGGGCCTAATTTAACATTCTTATTATTAAAAGTTACTATCATTTCAGTTAAAGATAGTTTTAATTTACCATGTTCCAAAACCTCATTAATTAAACCAGGTCTGGATCTCCTTAAAAGAGCATTTACTCTTGAAATTAATTCCTTTGGAGAAAATGGTTTAGATATATAGTCATCTGCCCCTGTGTCCAAACCTAATGACTTGTCAGAGTCTTCACTTCTAGCACTTAATATAATTATTGGCAGTTGTTTAGTTTCAGCTCTAGACCTCAAAGATCTACAAAGATCAATGCCAGACATATTTGGCATCATCCAATCTAAAATAACTAAATCTGGAGAATTTTCTTCTATTAACTCTAGAGCCTCTTCTCCGTTTCTTGCTTTTATACAAATAAAACCAGAACTTTTAAGGTTAAAGGCCATTAACTCTAACTGATTAGGTTCATCGTCAGCTATTAAAATTTTAATTTCCATTATTTATATGTTTTCAATAAAAATTAAATTTAAAACAATTTAAGTAAATATTTAAACTATAGTAAAAAATAATATTAAATATAAGTTTTATAATTAAAAAGCAGTAATACTAAATAAATAATAAATAGAACCAGCTAGAGTGGCAGATGCTGGAACCGTTACAATCCAAGCAGCAGCTATTGAAAATAAGAAATTTCTTCTAACTAATTTTCTTTTCGATTTTGATTTATTTGATTTAGAAGGATTTTCGAGAAACTCTCTTAAAAAACCAATACCAAAAATCGCTCCAATGGCTATATGGGTTGAGCTAACAGGTAATCCTAGTGTTGTTGCTATTAAAACAGTAATTGCTGATGATAATGCTACACAATATGCCCTAGGAGCATTTAACCTAGTTATTTTTTGCCCAACAGTATTTATTAATTTAGGCCCAAATAATAACAAACCAAGCGCAATACCAATTGCACCAATTGTCATAACCCAAAGTGGAATTGAGACTTTAGAAGCTACACTACCTCCTTCTGATAATGTACTCACAATAGCTGCAAGTGGTCCAACAGCATTTGCTACGTCATTTGCACCATGCGCAAAACAAAGAAGAGCTACACCAAATAATAAAGGTAAATGAAAAAGTTTATAAATATCTTCTTTTTTATTTTCTAAAGAACTTACTTTATTAGTAATAAATGGTTTTGATAAAAAATATGCAATACTCATAAATACTGGTGTGTAAATAAAAACCTCATTAGTACTAAATTTATATATTTTTTTAAGTCCCTTCAAAGCCATATAAGCTGTAAAAGCACCTGCCATCAAAGATATTAAAATTGGTACCCATGTTTTTGCAGCATTTTTCTTATCTTTAACATTAAGAATTTTAATTTGTATTATATATAAGAGAAAAGCTGCAACAATGCCTCCAAATACAGGCGATATTACCCAACTAGCAGCTATAGCAGCCATTGTACCCCAATTCACAATAGATAGCCCTGCTACCGTTAAGCCAGCACCTAAAATCCCACCTACTATTGAATGTGTTGTTGATACAGGTGAATTAAAAAAAGTTGCAAGATTTATCCATAATGCGGCTGCTAATAAAGCGCTCAGCATTAAATATCTAAAATTAGTAACTGAAACATCAGTTCCTGGTGAGATAATACCCTTAGAGACAGTGCTTACAACATCACCGCCTGCTAACAAAGCTCCCGAGCTTTCACATACAGCAGCAATTAAAACCGCCGTTCCCACTGTAATAACTTTACCTCCAACAGCAGGTCCCATATTATTGGCAACGTCATTGGCACCAATATTTAAAGCCATGTAACCGCCAATAATAGCTGCTGCGACTAAGATAAAAGTTTGTTCACTTCCAAGAGACACAAATTGTTCTACTAAAACAGCTACTAGAACCAAGAAAATTGCTGCAACACCAAGTAGAATTAAAAATTTCTTTTGTTCAACCAATTTTCCTTGTGAATATGCCAACCTTCTTAGGTCATTAACGTAACGATAATCCGTATTTTCTTTTTTAACCATAATAAGCCCACATAAAATTAATATTTGTGTTGAATAATTTACAAATGTTACAGTTTTATTACATTATAAAATATTATAAAAAATAAAATTTTATCTTCTTATATTATTAAATTTTTCCAATACCTTTATTAAGAATAATGGAAGGTGAGACCTTTTCCATTCACCTGCTACAAACTTATTAGCTTCGCTATAAGTGGGATAAACATGAATTGTACCTAAAATGTTATTTAGGCCTATAGAATGCTTCATTGCGAGAGTATACTCAGCAATTAAATCTCCAGCGTGTGAACTAACAATGGTTACACCTAGAATTTTATCTTTGCCTGGTTTTGTTAAAACTTTAATAAAACCTATTCCTTCAGAATCTGTAATAGCACGATCTAAGTGATCAATGCCAAAAACTGTTGTCTCATATGGGATATTGAGCTCTTTTGCTTCTTTTTCATTCAGGCCAACTCTTGCTATTTCTGGATCAAGAAATGTAGTCCAAGGAATAGCTGAGTAATCAACTTTAAACTTTTTAAAGGGTGAAAATAATGCATTGACCGTGGCATACCAAGCTTGATGGGCAGCAGTGTGAGTGAATTGATACGGGCCAGTAACATCTCCACAAACAAAAATATTTGAAATATTAGTCTGTAAAAATTGATTAGCTTTAATAGTTCCGTTATTACGAATTTTCACTCCTAATTCTGATAAACCAAATCCATTAATGTTAGGACTACGTCCTAAAGCTAACAAAACTTGATCAAATTCTATGACTTTTTCTTTACCTTTATGATCACAAATCAGTTTATTTGATTTAAAATTTATTGCCTTATGATCAACGAGAACCTTTATACCTTCTTTTTTAAATCGTTCTTTCACAAGTTGTACAACATCATTATCTTCACGTGACATGATTTGTGAAGACATTTCCACAATAGTTACTTCAGACCCTAAACGACTAAAAGCCTGTGCCATTTCAGATCCAATAGGACCACCACCTAATATGACTAGTTTTCGTGGTAATTTTTTTAAATTCCATAGGTTCTCACTGGTAAGATAATTGATTTTATCTAGACCTTCTATATTGGGGACCATAGGATGTGCACCAGTTGCAATAATAATAGAGCGAGCAGTTAGGATTTTTCCTTTTACTTCAACTTTATGAGGTGAAATCAATTTGCCAATTCCGTCAATACAATCAACTCCAAGTTTAGTGTAGCGATCCCTTGAATCATTAGGTTCGATACTTTTAATGATTGTTTGGACACGTTTCATGATGTCTTGAAACTCAAATTTCACTTCAGTTTTTTTAAAACCAAATTCTTTAGCACGCCTAGCATATGACATCATTTTAGCAGATCTAATAAAGGCTTTACTTGGCACACAACCTGTATTGAGACAATCACCGCCCATTTTATATTTCTCAATAAGTAGAACTTTAGCCTTAACTGCAGACGCAATATAACTAGATACTAACCCAGCAGAACCAGCGCCTATAACAATAACGTTATAATCGTATTTACTCATCACCTTTTTCCTTACGAATATATTTTAAAACTTTCTTAGTTACTAATGGAAATAAACCCAACATCGTAAATGCTAATAATAATGAAGGAGAAGTGATATCAGATATTTCATTTATTTGTGCTAATTGTGTTCCAGCATACACAAAGACAGCTGTACCTGGTAACATGCCAATCTGGCTTATCCAATAAAAAGTCCATGTTTTAATAGGAAGTAATGACATAACAATATTAATAATAAAAAAAGGAAATATTGGAACTAAACGTAAAGCAAATAAGTAAAAGGCTCCTTCGTGTTCAAAACCATTATTAATACTTAATAGCTGTTTCTTAAAATATAGTTGAACATATTCACGAGCTAAAAACCTAGCTATTAAGAAGGCTACAGTTGCTCCAAGAGTGCTAACAAATGATATTATTAACAAAGCAATCGAAAAACCAAATAATGC
Source organism: Candidatus Levibacter sp. Uisw_134_01 (assembly GCF_047717795.1). Classification (GTDB taxonomy): domain Bacteria; phylum Pseudomonadota; class Alphaproteobacteria; order Puniceispirillales; family Marisalimonadaceae; genus Marisalimonas. The sequence continues at coordinate 1,092,893 of NZ_CP159808.1, forward strand.
ACCCCCTAGTAAAGTTAATACAACTGCTGCAGGCAAAGAAAGTGCAGTTACCAAAAAATAACTTAACGCAAAAATCATTAAAACCAGAACAGGTTTTCTTTCATAAAAATCTTCCATGATTAATTGTTTATCTTTAATAAAGGAAAGATTGGTGTATTGATAAAAATCAAGAGCAAAGAATAGTGAAATAAATATAATTAAAATTATTAAAACAATTATTTTAAATAATTTTTGATCCAAAAATTTAACTTTCATCCAGTTTCTATTTAACATCGACTAATGGAAAAGTTAAGGAGAACGTGGTTTCTTCATCAGGAATACTATTTATAGATAGTTGAGCTCTGTGCCTAATTAGAATATGTTTTACAATTGCTAAACCTAGACCGGTTCCTCCAATTTGTCTTGACCTTGCTTTATCTACCCTAAAAAATCTTTCAGTTAATCTGTCTATATATTTTTGAGGAATACCTTCACCTTTATTTATAACTTTTATAATCACTTCATGGTCTTGGAGCTGTTCAATATTCACTATAACATCAGTATTATCAAATCCATATTTAATAGCATTTTCAAGCAAGTTTACAAAAACTTGGTTAATTTCATCTGTATTTCCTGAAATAAAACATTGCACATCAGAGTTAATTCTTAAGTCTTTTAGAATAATTTTTTTTGAATTCTTTAAATCTCTTTCATTGATAGAAGTTACTATATGCTGGAGTGGATCAATTAAAGAAATTGTTGTATTTGGAGTAATATGCTCCTCCGTTTCGACTTTAGAAAGAGATAAAATATCATCTATCAATCGGTTCATTCTTTTTGCTTCTTCATCCATTATTTTTAAAAATTTGTTTCTATCTAGATCATTATGTACTTTTCCAGATAACAACGTTTCTATAAATCCGACTAAACTAGTAAGAGGTGACTTTAACTCGTGACTGACATTAGCTACAAAGTCACGTCTGACCTTTTCTAAATTTCTCTGAAGTGTCATATCAAGAAGAAGAATTGCATATAAATTATTATCGATTTTTTTAACTTTTATGATAAGTGATCTTTTAATTAAATCATTTATTTGAAAATGAAATTCATCGTTTAAATCACCTTTTAGATCACTTGCTTCTAAATTTTTAAACTCATTTATTTCAATAAAATCAGAAATATTTTTATTTAATATTTTTTTACTTAAAAAATTTTGAGCAATAGTATTAGAAGATAAGACAATACTATTTTTATCACACAAAATAAGGCCGTCATCCAAAAGCTGGCTTAAATTAGAGATGTTTGACGGAATTGTGTTTTTATTCATTAACAACTTACCCTTAATGTTTAATAAATTTGTAATAATAGTAATTTAAATAAAGTTTATATTAATTTATCATATAAATAAATATCTCTTGAAAAGAGATGACTATTAAATAGGTTTGTAAAATGGTTAATATAGCAATAAACGGGATTGGAAGAATTGGAAAACTTGCATTAAAAATTCTTGTTTCTAATAACGTTAATGTAAAATATATAAATGAGTTAAATGGAAATCCTTCAAATTTATTACATAGTTTAGAGTTTGACAGTATTCATGGCAAATGGATCGCTGATTTTAAGGCAAATGACAATTCTATAAATATTAATGAAAGAGCCATTAGGACAACGTTCTATAATAACATTGAGGATATGGATTTAAATGATATCGATATAGTAATCGATTGTACTGGAGTAAATAACAATAAAGCCGCATTAAAAAAATATTTTGAACAAGGCATAAAAAAAGTAATAGTTTCAGCTCCAATTAATGAAGAAAATGTAGCAAATATAGCCTTCGGTGTAAATCATCAAACATATATACCCTCACAGCATAACATTATTACAGCAGCGAGCTGCACAACAAACTGCATTGCGCCAATAATTAAAGTATTACATGAAAACATTGGTATAAATCATGGTTCAATTACCACAATTCATAATTTAACAAATAGCCAAACATTAGTAGATATACCTCACAATAACCTAAGAAGAGGTCGTTCGGCTATTAATAACTTGATACCCACAACTACAGGTTCTGCAAAAGCTATATCACTTATATATCCAGAACTTAAAGGCAAGCTGAATGGTCATGCAGTTAGGGTGCCTTTACTTAATTCATCTTTAACAGATTGTGTTTTTGAAATGTCATCTTCTACTGACAAAGAGCAAATCAATGAGATGTTAAAAAAAGCAAGTGAAAATGAATTAAAAGGTATCTTAGGTTTTGAAACAAGGCCACTAGTGTCAACTGACTATATAAATGATCCTAGAAGTTCTGTAATAGACGCTCTATCGACAATGGTAGTAAATGAAACTCAAGTTAAACTATATGCGTGGTATGACAATGAATGGGGATATGCAAATAGATTAGTTGATGTTGTCAATATGGTAAGAAAATCTATATAAAAATGATAAAATCTATTAAAAAAAGTGACCTATCATTTTTTCTAATAACGTTTTCTTATTGGTTCTTTATGCTTACAGACGGGGCTTTAAGGATGTTAGTTCTGCTCCATTTTCATACCCTCGGATTCACACCATTACAGTTAGCATATTTATTTTTATTATATGAATTTTTTGGAATGGTAACCAATTTGACAGCTGGTTGGATTGCTAAAAAAATTGGTTTAAACATAACCTTATATATTGGCCTATTTCTACAAATACTATCTTTGCTACTTTTAACACAAATTGATAAAAATTGGAGCATAACTCTTTCAGTCATTTTTGTTATGGCAACTCAAGGATTATCCGGAATAGCCAAAGATCTTACTAAAATGAGCTCTAAAAGCTCTGTTAAATTACTCGCACCTGACAATAATAGTAAATTATTCCAGTGGGTCTCTTTTATGACTGGTTCAAAAAATGCAGTCAAAGGATTTGGCTTTCTATTGGGGTCCCTATTGTTAACGTTTATAGGTTTCAAATCATCTTTATTTTTTATGGCAGCTTTTTTATCAATAACCTTAATACTAGTTTTAATTCTTTTAAGAGGTAAACTTTCGACAACAAAAAAAGATACAAAATTTTCAGAAGTATTTTCAAAAAATAAAAATATAAATTATTTAAGTTTAGGGAGAGTGTTTTTGTTTGGAGCAAGAGACACATGGCTTGTTGTTGGTTTACCCATATTTTTATATTCAATTTTATCAGACGGGAGTATAGAAAGTAACCACAAAGCTTTTTTTGTTATTGGAACTTTTATGGCGGGATGGACTGTTTTTTATGGATTTGTTCAAAGTATTACGCCTAAACTTGTTTCAAACAAAAACTCAACAAGAAAACAAATTGAGTTTTGGGCAAGTGCTCTTGCAGTAATACCTCTATTTTTAATAATCTTAAATTTTTATACTCACGATTTTTTGCTTCATATTACAATTTTTGTACTTTTCGTTTTTGGATTTGTATTTGCAATAAACTCTTCAATACATTCTTTTTTAATACTCAAATTTACTGACAAAAACAGAGTTACCTTGGATGTAGGGTTTTATTACATGTCTAATGCTTTTGGAAGGTTGATGGGAACCTTATTATCTGGTTTGTCTTATCAATATGGGGGTTTTTCAGCATGTGTTTTAGTTGCAGCTATACTTCTTTTTATAAACAGAATATCGATTAAAAAACTAGATTTAAACAATTTATAAAAATTAATTTAAACTTGGAACTTTTGTAGATTGTTTAGATATACTTGAAGAATAGATAGCTTCTAAAATAGCAATGTTTTGAAATTTCTCTAAGTCTTTAAACAAATATTCACCTTCTTTATTGATTGCATCAACAAAGTTATGAATATTAGCTGATACTGTATCAACCCAGTTAAAGTGTTCCTCTCTAATAGAACCATCATTCATAACTATTTTCATAAAAGAAGGTCCAGGTGTATCAGGATGTGAGCTATCAATTAATTCTACCCAGCCATTTTCACCCCATATAGTTACTCTCTGATAATGAGGTGTTTTTAAAATAGCTGTAATTTGAGTTGATAATCCTGATTCATGATTTAGACTAGCTGAGACAACATCACCAGTTTTATATTCCAGTACCCTTTGCGCTGTTGAAGCAAATACACTATCAACAGGCCCAAATAGCCAAATCATCAAGTCAGTTAAATGGACACCCATTCCAGTCATTCCAGCTGCAGGAGCAAATTTAGGGTCTGCACGCCAATTATCAGGTGATAAATTGGCTAACTTATTATGACTAAAATGACCTTCAGCGTACATAATAGTACCTAACTGTTTATTATCGATTATGTTCTTTAATTTTTTCCAACCACTTTCAAAACGTCTTTCATGACCTACACCTAAAATTAAATTATTTTGGTTACAAATATTTATCATTTTTTTAACTTCTGCAGATTTTAGAGAGAGAGGTTTTTCACAAAACACATGGATACCTGAGTTTGCAGCTTTAATAGTTTGATCCATATGAAACAAATTAGGTGTACATAATATTACAGCATCTATACCTTCGTTTTCGATCGCTTGATTGTAATCATTTAATAACTTTAAATTTTTAGATTGGGATAATAATACAGCTTCTTCATCTGGCACTGGGTCAATGAGATTAACTATATCAACCTTTGTTGAGTTGGATAATCGACTTACCATTACTTTTCCCCACCAGCCTAAACCAGCAATTGCAATTTTAGTTTTCAAGATTTAGTCTTATCAAATAGTAGGAATTAATTGATCATTTTGGGGTACAAGCCATCCTTTTTGAACAGCTGGTCTATCAATCATTTCTTTATACCATCTTGCCACATTAGGAAACTCATTTAAATCTATTTCTTGCCAATCAAATCTAGCTGTCCAAGGCCATATAGAAATATCAACAATACTGTAATCTTTACCAGCTATATACTGAGATTGACTTAGACGTTTATCCATTACCCCGTACAATCTTCTGGCTTCTTTTGAGTATCTCTCCTCTGCATAAGCTGATTTACCTTTATTATATTTAACAAAATGGTGAACCTGACCAAACATTGGACCAACTCCACCCATTTGCCACATCAACCATTCCATAGTTCTAAAGTACTCATCAGAATTTGATTTATTAATTAATTTTCCACTTTTTTCAGCTAAATACATTAAAATTGCACCAGATTCAAAAAGTGAATAATTATTATTATCTTTATCTATAATTGCTGGAATTCTATTGTTTGGGGAAATTTTAAGAAAGTGTGGTTGAAACTGTTCGTCTTTAGCAATATTAATTGGAAAAACTTTATAGTCCATTCCAATCTCTTCTAGCATAATGGACACCTTTCTTCCATTAGGTGTATGCCAAGTATATAAATCTATCATCTTTTAATCCTTTTTCTATAACGTGATTACGATAGCACCCTTAGTTTTTCTTCCTTCTAATAAATTGTGAGCTTCTACAATTTTCTCTAAAGGCATTTTATCATGTATAGCTACTTTTAATCTACTGTCAGCTATTCTGCTATATAACTGATAGGATGCGTCATCATATTCTGCCCTATTCGCTATATAAGAAAACAAAGTAGGTCTTGTTACAAAAAGTGAACCTTTAGCAGACAACAAACCTAAATTAAAATCAACAATTGGACCAGAGGCTTGACCAAACAATGCCCACAAGCCTCTTGGTTTCAAACAATCCATAGAGCCTGGAAAAACAGATTTTGCTACACTGTCATAAACAACATCGCATTTTTGATTATTAGTGATAGCCATAACTTCACTGACAAAGTCTTTGTCGTTATAGTCAATTACATGATGATAACCTGCTTTTTTTGCTGCCTCAGCTTTTTCAGGCCCACCAACTGTACCTATCATAGTCGCGCCAATTTCGCTTCCCCATTGACCCATTAATTGACCAACACCTCCAGCTGCTGCGTGAACAAGTGCTGTCATTCCACTTTCAAGTTTAAAAGTTAAATGAAGAAGGTAATGAGTAGTTAAACCTTTAAGTGTACTCGCTACTACGTCATGATCATTAACATCAACCTTTAATTGAACAGCGTGAGTAGCATTAATAAGAGCATATTCAGCATATGCACCGACAGGCGTAACATATGAAACTTTATCCCCTTCCTTGAGAAAAGCAACGTCAGAACCAACAGCATGAACATGGCCAACGCCCTCAGAACCAGGTATTTTAATTTTTTCTTGATTAGGCCAAGGATACAAGCCACTTCGAAAATATGTATCTAAATAATTTAAACCAATAGCATTGTTCTTTACTACAATTTGGCCAGGGCCAGGTGAAGGGATTTCAGCTTCAATCAATCTCATGTTTTCAGCGACACCAAAATCAGTAAGTTCAACTACTCTTTGTTTCATATAAAAATCCTCATGAAGTTAAAAAATTAATTTTATTATGATACATGTGTTTTTGTATAGTGTGTAATAATTTATTTATATTATTTATATAATAATAACTGATAGTAATTTTAAAAATTATGTTCAATTTAAAAAATAACTTAAATCAGTTGTAAATAAATATTTTGACATTAATTAATAGTATATAACCAGGAGAACTTAATGAGCTTAGAATTATCAGATTTACCTTATGCTATAGACGCGTTGAATGAACATGGAATGAGTAGAGAGACCATGGAATATCATCATGATATTCATCATAAGGCATACGTTGATAATGGTAACAAGCTTCTCAAAGACACTGCCTGGGAAAACAAAAGTTTAGAAGAAATAATAGTTGGTACTTATGATGCTAATAGCATCACTCAAAACGGAATTTTTAACAATGTGTCTCAACATTGGAATCATGAGCAATTTTGGCAGATGATGAGCCCTTCAAAAATTAAAATGCCATCTGAACTAGAAAATGCACTAACAAACTCTTTTGGATCAATTGAAAAATTTAAAGAAGAATTTTGTAATGCTGGCACAACTCAATTTGGTTCTGGTTGGTGTTGGTTAGTAAAAGACAAAGATGAAAATTTAAAAGTAATTAAGACAGAAAACGGAGTTAACCCTATTTGTTTTGGACAAAAAACATTATTAGGATGTGACGTATGGGAACATTCTTATTATATTGACTTTAGAAATAAACGACCGGCATATCTCAAAAACTTTGTTGATAACTTAGTGAATTGGGAAAACGTTGCATCTAGACTGTAATTAATTTAGATTTTAAAAGGAACTATTTACGGTTCCTTTTATTTTTTTTCCATTACTATATCAAATTCTAAATGATAACATTCTTTATTCTCATCACTGTCAAAACCTTTTTCTAATTTTCTTATAAGACTTTTCTTAACAGCAAAAACGGTATCACTCTGTAAATATTTATCTCCATCAATAAAAACATGAGTTACTAGATCTTTATAGCCATCAGCTTTAACCATAAAATGAATATGTGCTGGTCTATATGGATGTCTATCTAAATTATTCAAAAGGTCCCCTACTGGTCCATCTACTGGTATTGGATAAAATTGTGGCTTTACTGTCCTAAATAAATAAGATCCATCTTCAAGAGATATAAATGTAGCTCTTAAGTCTACCACGTCACCTTCTTTTTGAACGTCATACAATCCATCAGGACCAGATTGCCAAACTTCTATTGATGCACCAGCTATTAAATTCTTATTAACGTCAAAAACATTCCCTGAAACAATACAATCATCACCGACTACATTTTTAGCTATATTTTCACCATAGCTCATAGTAAATGATGGTGCATGAAAAGGTCCTAACACAGTAGTCTCTGTTTCATCTTTTGTTTTACGATTATTTATTGCATCTAAAAGCATTGAAACCCCAAGAACATCAGATAAAAGAATAAACTCCTGTCTTCTATCGTCACATTTCTGTCCTGTTTTTGTTAAAAACGTAATAGCCTTCATCCACTCATCTTCTGTTGGCTCAACTTCTTTTACAACTTCATGTAAATGAGTAATAATGGAATTCATAATTTTCTTAAGTCTTTTATCTTTAATTTTAGAAAAACTATCCAAGACAGCATCAGTTGCATTTTTTTCATTGAAGTCCATAAAAATTGCCTCCCATCGATTTAATTATACGTTAACAAAAATATTATAATGTAGTAAAAAGTTATTTGAGTAAAAAGTTATTTGAGTAAAAACTTATAATTATTAAAATTATTTCTTTTAAATACTTTTGATATTTACGTTGTAACTTTGTTAATTTAATGAATATCTATTTTTAGTATTTATTTTAAGGGGTTTTAAATGACATTTCTTGTACCTCATTCGCCAACAAATGATATATACAAAAACAAAACTGGATTATTACAAAATTTTCAATTTGTTTTAAAAGATATGTGCAAAGTCAAAGGTTTAAAAACTTCTTGTGGCAATCCTGATTTTTATAAAAAAAATACTCCAGCTATAGATAATGCTATTTTTTTAGATAACATTCTAAATCAAGGAGCCATATTAAAAGGGATTACAATTTGTGATGAGTTTTTTTATTCTGTAATTGGTGAAAATAATCATTATGGAACACCTGAAAATTTAAATGCTCCCAAATGTGTTCCTGGTGGTTCAAGTTCAGGATCAGCTGCAGCATTAACAACAAATCTTTATGATTTTTCTATTGGATCCGATACTGGCGGTTCTGTTAGAGTTCCAGCTTCTTTTTGTGGTTTATATGGTATAAGGCCAACTCATGGTAGAATAGAATCTACTGGAGTATATCCTATGGCGCCAAGTTTTGACACAGTTGGTTGGTTTGCTAACAATATAAACATTTTCCAAAAAGTTGGCGATGTTTTATTAAACATAAATGATACAACTAAAGAAAACTTTAAATCTTACGTTGTAGCTGAAGATTTAGTTGAACTGGCTGATCAGAATGTTCAGAAACTATTTTATCAATATTTAGAAAAATATTTGCCTAAATTGGAAAGAATTGAAGTCTCTAAAAAATGTAAATATGAAATAGCTGATAACTTTAGAATCATACAAGGAGGAGAAATTAAAGAATATGTTATTCCATGGATTGAACAAAATAATCCTGAAATTTCCTCTGAAATAAACAATAGAATTAAAATGGCATCAGATATAACTAATGATGAAATTAAAATTGCTAAAAAATTCAGAGATAATTTAATTTTAGAAACAAATAATTCTTTGACTAAAGGCAATGTAGCTGTTTTTCCTACAACGCCCTTTTCTGCACCTTTATGTGGACAAAATGATGATAATCTTGGATTATCTAGAAAAAAACTTATGGCAATGACATCTGTTGCTGGCATGACATCTAGACCGCAAATATCTATTCCAAAGTTAAAAGATAAAGCTGGCCCTGTTGGAGTATCATTATTAGGTTGGAAAAATAGTGATGAGATTTTGCTAAACAAATTAACAAATATATAAAAGGAATGTAAATGACTAGAATTAAGGATTGGAAAGTAGACGATTTAACTAATGAACAAAAAGAAATCCACGATGCTATAATAAATGGTCCAAGAGGACATGTTGTAGGTCCTTTAAGAATTTGGCTTAATAATCCCGGACTTGCAAGAAGCGCACAAACAGTTGGTGCATATGCTAGATATGGGACTAGCTTACCTCAGGCATTATCAGAACTTGCTATTTTAACAACAGGAAGAGTGTGGTCATCTGAATTTGAATGGGAACATCACGCTCCACTTGCCATTGAAGGTGGGATAGACCCTAAGCATGTTGATACAATAAGTTTAGGAAAAAGACCTCTTTTTGAAAAGCCCGAAGAACAAGCTGTTTTTGATTTTGCTGCAGAGGCAAATATTTTAAAAAATGTATCTGATATCACATATAAAAAATTAGTAGATATTTTAGGTGAAAGTGCTGCCATAGATATTGTTGGTATATGTGGTTACTACAGCCTAATCTCAATGACATTAAATGTATTTAAAGTACCAAGAGATACTGACACTTGGATTTTACCAAATGTAGACGACTTTAATAGCATGTTACAAAAATAATATAAAGTTAACTGTTACTAGGAAAAGTGTATTGTGCGCCTGTATAATTGCCAGACGGCCATCTCCCGGTAACAGTCTTTAATCTTGTATAAAATCTTACAGCTTCCATTCCGTATACTCCATGCCCACCAAATGCTGATCTTTTCCAGCCACCAAAAGAATGATAAGCGACTGGTACTGGTATAGGAACATTAACTCCTACCATTCCAATTTGACATTCGTTTGAAAATTTTCTTGCAACACCACCATTTGAGGTGAAGATAGCTGTTCCATTTCCATATTCATGCTTGTTGACAATATCCAATGCGTAATCAAATGTTTCAGCTCTTACCATGGATAAGACAGGACCAAAAATTTCTTCTTTGTATATAGACATGTCAGTAGTAACATTATCAAAGAAAGAGCCTCCGATAAAAAAACCATTTTCATAACCTTGAAGTTTAAGATTTCTTCCATCTACAATTAGATCCGCTCCTTCATTAACGCCCTGATCAATATATGTTTTAACTTTTTGTAAATGATCTGATGTAACCAATGGACCCATTTCTGTTTCCGGATCAAGTCCAGGTCCTATTTTTAGGTTTTCAATTTTTGGTTTTATAATTTCTTTAATTTTATCACCCGTATCTTTACCCACGGGAACAACGACTGATATTGCCATACAACGTTCACCTGCAGATCCAAAAACAGAACCCATAATGGCGTCTCCAACCATCTCCATATCAGCATCTGGCATTACAACCATATGGTTTTTAGCACCACCCATGGCCTGAACTTTTTTCCCATATTTAGCAGATTCACTATAAACATAGTGAGCAATCGGTGTTGAACCAACAAAGCTTACACCGCTTATAGCCTTATGTTGCAATATAGCATCAACTGTATCTTTTCCTCCATTTACCATATTAAGCACTCCAGCAGGAATTCCAGCTTCAAGAACGAGCTCACATAGTAGTCTAGTAGAGCTTGGGTCTCTTTCTGACGGCTTGAGTATAAAACAATTACCACAAGCAATAGCCACTGGGAACATCCACATTGGAACCATTATAGGAAAGTTAAAAGGAGTAATGCCTGCACATACTCCCATTGGCTGATAATCAGACCAACTATCAATTGATCTTCCAACATTACTTGTGTAATTACCTGCTAAGTGATTTGGAATGCCACATGCAAACTCTACAACTTCTAACCCTCTACCAATTTCACCTAGTGCATCATCAAAAGTTTTTCCATGCTCTTGCGAAATAAGTTTAGCCAATTCATTTTGCCTTAATTCTATAATTTCTTTTAATTTAAACATTTTTCTAGATCTAACTAATGGGGTCATACTTGACCATTCAGGAAAAATGTTAAGCGCTGATTTTACTGCTTCATCAACACAATTTGCAGTTCCAGATACAACTCTTGATATCTCCTCACCAGTCGCAGGGTTATATATAGGTGTAGAAGATAAATTTAGAAAATCAGCATTCTTACCATTAATTAAATGATCTAAAAGTTTCATTTGTGCTCCTAATATTTTTCAATAATAATATAACTAATAGTGCAGAAAACTCTATTAAAGTAAATTGAAAGTTAAACTTAAGATGAATAAAATAAAGGCTAAATTATTGAAATATAGAGTTACTTATTTAGAAATGAGTAAAGTACCAAGTTTTGATTGGCCCAAGGTATTAAAACATAAGTTAAGCATTTTAAAAGGTGAAAATATCCCACTTTGGTATTTTTTATTTTTTTATAAACAAGTGGGAGAAAAATATTATTGGACAGATTGGCTTAATAAAAGTGACAAAGAACTTCATGATTTTGTAAATGATGAAAATGTGTTGTTTTATACTTTAATTAAGGATGGATGGCCCGCTGGTTTTTTTATGTTAGATTACAGAGAAAAACAAACTTGTAATTTAAGTTTTTTGGGGTTAGTTGAAGAAGCTATAGGATTAGGTTTAGGTGATTATCTTTTAAAGACGGCTATTTTAACAGCTTGGGATAATAATAAAATTCAAAAACTAACAGTAAACACATGCTCACTTGATCATAAAAGAGCTTTACATTTATATCAAAAAAATGGTTTTACACCTATTCAATTTAAAAATTTTGAAAAGCTAGTGTAATTAGTTAAACTTCTTACCAGGCAAAAACATTCCAGGCCTATTCGTAGTTGGACTATCTTCTGCCCATACAACTTCTCCATTTACAAAAACATTTTCTATACCATCTGCATGAAGTTTAGGTGTTTCATAAGAGGCTTTATCTATAATTGTATCTGGATTAAATATCACTAAATCTGCATAATTATTAACGTCTATAGTGCCTCTAGCCTCAAGCCCAAAAACCCCAGCACTTTTTCCTGTCATTTTATAAACAGCTTCTTCTAATGGAAACAGTTTCATTTCTCTTGAATATTTTCCTAAAACTCTTGGAAAAGTTCCCCAAAGTCGAGGATGGGGATGTCTGTCACCTGGTATTCCATCAGATCCAACCATAGTTCCAGGAAACTGTAATATTCTATTCAAGTCTTGGTCATCCATTTGAAAATATATAGCTCCAGCTGGGTAGAGCTTATCAATAGTTTTATCAATACTTAGTCCAAATTTTTTAGCTAAATCGTTCAAATCTTGACCTGAGACATCTGGATAATTGTCTGACCATGTTACTAAAACTCTATCCGCTCTTTTCACAAAGCTTTTAAGAAGCATAGTTGAACTAGCTGTGTATGGATAACAATCTAAATCAAGAAAGTTATCCTTTTTAGCTTCCTCTATTAACTTAAGTGTTGTTTTGCTTTTACCCCAATTATCTCTTCCGGCACATTTATGATGAGAGATGACAGTCCTTACCTTGGCTGTTGAAGAAATCTTAATGGTTTCATTAACTGACTTGATAACGTCAATAGCTTCATTACGCATATGAGTAGTAAAAATTCCATCAAATTCCGGTAAAATTTTGGCTAATTCAATTATTTCTGAAGTAGGAGCATCGTTTGCGGCTGGATATGCCAGTCCTGTTGAAAGGCCAATAGAACCATCTTCTAAAGCTGTTGTTAAACGTTTCACCATTTGAGTTATTTCTTTTGGTCTTGCTTCTCTTTTAAATTCACCATTCATTGCCTCAACTCTTAACATTGAATGGCCTGTTAATAGAGCAAGGTTTACTGTACTTGGATTGTTTTCAAATTCATTTTTATAATCTTTAACTCTAGGAAACCTGAAAACATTTTCTTTTCCAAGGAGGGCTATTGGATCAGGAACATTTCCTTTATAACTAAATGGAGCCAGACTAATTCCACAATTACCTGCAATACATGTGGTTACACCTTGGCTGATTTTTGAAGACATAGTTGGATCTAAAAAAACATTATCATCGTCATGAGTATGAACATCAATAAAACCTGGTGATATAATTTTGTTTTTGGCATCAAAAGTTTGTTTGGCTTTGAAATTAGATAAAAAGTGTTTTTCTGAATTATCTCTAATATCACCATTTTCAGGCGGAAATATTCCAATGATTTTACCTTTATCTATTACAATATCTGATTTGAACTTTGGAGCGCCAGTACCGTCAATAATTTCACCATTTTTTATATGAATGTCATATTCCATTATTAAACTCTCTAATATGTAAAGTCCTTTAATCATATATTAATATATGAAATTAACAAACTTAGATAAACAAAGTTTAAATGAGATTTATTTGAATAAATAACTTAATTATTATAATGTATATAAAATTTTTATAAACTTGGGAGTAATTCATGTCTACGATACTAACTAATTTAAGAAACACTATAATTGCTGGATTCATTTTAGCTTTTATTTTGGTTTTCGCTTTAGCACAAGGGTCTTTTGATCAAACAGCTTTCAATATGTGGTTATTAAGATGGTTTCATGTTTTATCGGCTATTATGTGGATTGGAATTCTCTATTATTTTAATTTCATACAAATTCCTAATATGGGAAATATTCCAGATGAACAAAAACCAGCTATCAGTAAAGTTATCGCTCCAGCTGCCCTTTGGTGGTTTCGTTGGGGATCAGTAGCAACTGTTGTAACAGGTTTAATACTAGCTCATTTAAATGGCTACCTTCATGACGCAATGACTTTTTCAAATGGACAATGGCCAATTGGTGTAGGGATGTGGTTAGGACTAATAATGTTTCTTAATGTATGGGGTGTTATATGGCCAAATCAAAAAAGAGCATTGGGTATTATTGAAGTTGATGCAGATACAAAAGCAAAGGCTGCTAGAAAAGCAATGCTTTTTTCAAGAACTAATACAATGCTATCAATACCGATGCTTGTAGCAATGACAGTTGCACAAAATAACTTTTCTTAAATTTCAATAAATAGAGGATACTTATAATAAGTATTCTCTATTTATTTTAAAGCCATATTCCAAAAGTCTATTTCTAATAAAGTCGCTTTATTAAATATTTTGTTAACCTTATTCCACTTATATGTATTTACATAATCACTTCCTAATCTGAGCAAAAATGCTTGGTCAATTAGATTTGCTACATTTTTACAAACATCTTGGTATTCATCACTTGAATATGTATCAATCCATTTTTGATACATAGGAGTTTTAATCTTTAAATTCTTACCATTCATTCCAATTTCACCATATCCAAGTACACAAGGCGCAAGCGCTGATAATAAATCAAGAAAATCACCTGAATAACCTAACTCTAAAACATACCTAGTATAAGCAATATTCTCATTTTCTTCATTTGCACTTTCAAGATCATTTTTTGAAATGTTATATGAGCCACATAATTTTATATGAAGCTCCATTTCAAAATTAATTAAGTCATTTACTGTGTTTGCAGCAATTTTCATTTCTTCAAGTGTATCTGATTTTAATACAGCAAGAGACCAAGCCTTTGAAAATTGGATTAAAAATAAGTAATCTTGAATTAAATAATTTAAAAAATATTTTTCTTCTAAAGAATCAGACGAAAGCAAGTTAACAAAATCATGTTTAGTATATAATAACCAATTTTTTAAATTTTTTTCTTTAAGTAAATTAAACACCTGCCCATATGACATTAAAAAAGTCCTTTATAAAAAGTTTTTATAAACTTACATTAACAGAATGAAAAATAAGATTAAATCAGTTTCAGAAGTATTTAATTTTTTTAAAAAATTAGATACTTACAAAAATAATAAAATATTTATATATACTGATAAATCTAATGCTTTAGATGAGGCAAAAATATACGATCAAAGAATACATCAAATTTCTAAAATCGATGGTAAATTGTTTGCGATCAAGCCTAATATACGAGTAAAATCATTTCCTTTCACAGGAGGTATTAGAGATTTTCAAGATACAATCTCTAATATTGACGATGCTATAATAGAGATGATTAAAAGAAATGGTGGTATTATAATTGGTTCAACCAATATGGACGAAGCAGCTTTTGGAGGTGATACATCCTCTAGTTATTATGGAAGGTGTATAAATCCAATTAATGAAGATTTTTCTGTTGGAGGTTCTTCAGGAGGTTCTGCTGCAGCTATTTCGTCTGGATTAGTTGATTATTCATTGGGCACTGACACAATGGGATCAATAAGAATACCTGCATCATATTGCGGCATTGTTGGCTTTAAACCTTCACAGTTCATTTTTAATAATAAAAACTTAAAACTATTAAGTCACACATACGACACAATAGGGTTTATGAGTAACAACACAAATTATATTAACAACTTATACGAATTATATGGAAAAGATCATAAAAATTTTAAGGATTATATTAAAACAAATAAAAACATTAAATGCTTAATACCAAAAGAAATTTTTGAAGACAAATTAAATGAAGATGTACTTACAGGATTTAACTATATTATTTCTGAGTTAAAAAAATATAAAATAGACATTGAAATCAAAAATTTAAAATATTGGAAACCAGACATTCATAGAAAATATTTATTAAAAATTGTTGAAAATGAAGGTGCTTTAAATTTAAAAACATTATTAGAAAATGAAAGAAGTAACATAAGCAAAAACCTCAGAAATAGCCTAATATATGGCAAAAATATTGAACTATTAACGTTAAATAATATTAAAAAAGAATTAAAAGAATTAAAAAATAAAGTTAATGCTTTTTTTGAGTCTTATGATTTGATAATAATGCCGACTACTCCACAAAGAGCTTTTGAAATAAAAACAGACGTTCCAAAAAATCAAGCTAATTTTACTTCTTTGGCAAATATTTGTGATTTACCTTCTATTTCTTTACCTTATTATTATAAAGGGAAATTACCTTATTCATTACAACTACTTGCCCCTAATATGAATGATCATTTTTTATTAAGAATTTCTTCTTATTTTGAAGAAATATTGCAATAATATAATTTTTGAAAGGTATATTTTATGTGGCCAAACCCAAGAGTTCCTTATGAACTAGCTTCAAGTAGAAAAAAACTCTCTCCTCCTAATAATAAACCTTTAATCGTTCATGTTGTGATGAATATAGAGTATTGGCCTTTTGATAAAAACATGCCAAGAGGTATTTTGCCTCCACCACATGGAAAAGTATCTGATCCTCCTGATTTGCCAAACTATTCTTGGGTTGAATATGGAATGAGAGTTGGTTTACCTAGGTTAATTAAACTTTTAAGAGAAAACGATATTCCAGTATCTGCATTTATCAATGCTCAAGTCGCAGAAATATATCCTTCAGCTTTTAAAGAAGTTTGTGATTTAAATTGGGAATTAGTAGGCCACGGCTGGTTTCAAGAATCATTAAGAGTTGTAGATAACGAAGAATTAGTGATTAAAAAAAGCTTAAAATTGCTCAGAGAATTATCCGGACAGCCGGTAAGGAGTTGGTTTGGGCCTGGTGGTGGTGAAACAGAAAATACACCTGAATTATTGAAAGACAATGGCATTGATTTTTTGCATGACTGGCTAATTGATGAATTACCATGTTGGATGAGGACAAAATCTGGGCCGCTTTTAGCAATGCCTTACACATTTGAATTAAATGATGTACCTATATGGACAGTTCAAAACAATTCTTGTGATGAAATGTATAAAAGAGTTAATGCAACACTAGAAGTTTTTGATGAAGAAAAATTATCAAATACTAAAATTATTACTTTGGCTTTACATCCACATATTGTTGGAGTACCTCAAAATTTTCATTACTTCAAAAAAACCATTCAAGAACTTAAAAAAAGAGATGATGTAACTTTTATGACTTCTAGCCAAATTGGAGATTGGTTTATCAAAGAAGAAGGAACTAATGGTGAAGCCTTAATCCCTTATCTTAATTCACCTCCGAATTAAATTAGTTTTGATGAAGAAGAAAATCTTCTAATTTCCAGCTTAATGAAACTGTATCATGAACTTTTAGATTTACTATTTCTTCATAAGATCTAACTTGTATCTCTTGTTTGTTATTTAATACTACCAAATACCTTACAAATTGACCTAAAAAGGTAATCTCAGATATTTTACCTACAATTTGATTATTTGAAACCTTAGAATTAGTTTTAGATATTTTTTTTATTTGAATAGATTCTGATTTTATTGACAAACTTACTTTTTGATTTTTTTTAACTTTATAATTGTTGTTTGCAATTTCAATATTATCATTGTCAATATCAACAACTACTTTTGTTTTATTAAAATCTTTAATTCTTCCTTCAAAAATATTTTTTTCTCCAATAAATTCTGCAGTAAATTTGTTTTTGGGATTACTATAAATTTCTTTTGGGGTACCCTGCTCAACCATTTCACCGTCAGCAATTATAGCTATTCTGTCAGCTACTGACATAGCTTCTTCTTGATTATGTGTAACATGAACAAAACTTATACCAACTGTCTTCTGGAGCCTTTTAAGTTCAATACACATATCTTTTCTTAATTGAGCATCTAAGGCTGACAAAGGTTCATCTAAAAGCAATACATCATTTTCAAGTATAAGCGCCCTTGCTAGCTGTACTCTTTGTTGTTGGCCACCAGAAAGTTCATGTGGCATTCTATTAGACAAACCTTTTAAACCTACTAAATCCATCATTTTATTAACTTTGTTTTCAATGATATTTTTATCAATTGATTTTAATTTAAGTCCATAGCCAATATTTTGAGAAACATTCATATGAGGAAATAATGCAAAACCTTGAAAAACCATAGATGTTGGCCTTCTATCAGGAGGTAAATCATCAACATTTTGGCCTTTAATATTAACTGAACCACTATCAGGTCTAATAAAGCCTCCTATAGATCTTAATAATGTGGTTTTACCTCCACCACTTGGACCCAAGAGAACAAAATATTCACCATCAGCTATGTTTAAATCAACATTTTTTAATGCGTAAACATTTCCATAAGTTTTAACTAAGTTTTTTACTTCAATTGCATTGGTTTTAGCCAAATTTTTACTCCAAAAAATTATTTGTTAGGTTCTTTTACAACTCTTGTTATTTTTTCTAATTCTTCAGTTTTAATTGCAGTTACAATCAAAATTATTGACACAATTATAATAGCTACCAAACTGACGATTGAAGCCATTGCGTAAGATTCTTCTGACATTCCTGTATTTAACATTTGAGAAATTAATACTGATGTAAAAGTATCAAAACCTCCTTTTAGAAGGCTTGTTCTTGTATATTCATTAAACGTTAAAATAACAACAAATGCACACGCACTAAAAACACCCGCTCTTATTTGAGGGAATTCAATTTCCCAAAAAGCTCGCCAAGCCGAAGCACCTAAATCTCTTGCAGCTTCTGTTTGTTCTACTTTATAACGAGCCATAGTAATCATAATGACAACAAAAACATATGGTAATGTATATACAATCAAACCAATAACAGCTGTCATTATACCTAAGTCAAACCATGACTCTAAAGCATAAATGCCTGTGTATTCTGAAATAAGTGTAAAAAATTTATTCAAGTTTTTAAAAAAAACTAATAAGGCAGAACCTAAAATATCAGCTGGAACAAATAATGGAGACAGTAAGACAAAAACAATACCAACTTTATGTTGACTTTGTTTATATAACTTTGCTGATAACAATCCAAAGGGTATAACAATGGGTAAAGTTATTATTGCCAGTAACATAGTCCAACCTAATGAACCAATTAACTGTTTGTCAGAAAATACACTTTCATACCATTGAAAAGTAAAAATATAGTATTTTGCGCCAAAGCCAAGCTCATTAAAAGAAATATACATAGTATAAAATACTGGTGCCATTAAGATGAAAACAGCAAATGATAGCCATCCCCACTTTAAAGCTAACTTCCATCTAGGTTGAAAATCATCTCTTAATGACATTAACTAATTGGCTCCAATAACTTTGTTAAATTAAATAACCTATGACCTATATAAAGTAATCCCATTAAGGTAAACATCATAATTGCGCTTACTGCCATTGCTAAAGGAAAATCAAGCGCAATTATTGCTTGAGTAGCTATAAGACCAGCATTAACAGAACCTGGACCACCTAATATTGTTGGTATTAACGCTATGCCTATACCATTTACGAAGATAAAAACACTTCCAGCAAACAAACCTGGAGCAGCCAAAGGTAAAAGAATATCTTTAAACATTCTTCTTCTATTCACACCTAAATCTGCACAGACTTCAAATATATAATTTGGGATAGCTTCTAAAGCTAAAAAAGTTGAAAAAATCATAAATGGCAAAAAAGAAACAATTTCTCCAATTACAACACCCGTTGGTGTAAATACGAATGCAGAAATTGGTGTATCTATAAAATTGAAGTCCATAAGAAGTGAATTCAGAACACCATTCCTAGAAAGAATAGGTCTTAAAGCAAATATTCTAATAATTTCAGAAACCATGAAAGGAAGAATAAAAAGTAACATTACTCTATGTTGAGCAACTTTTTTTACTCTACGTCTAATAAATATCGCAATGGGAAAACCGATAAAAAAAGCACAAACAACAGAAATAGAGGAGTGAAACATTGAAGAAAGAAAATTTTCAAGTCGTGATGAAAAAAAGAAATTTTCATAAGAAAAAAGAGTAAATCCTGGCTCCATCCAAAACATAGTCCTTTCAAACACACTCCATACAACTGTTAAAAGCAAAGGAAGTACAAAAAATATAATCATAAAAATGACTGGGATTTTGAAAAGTAAATTATTTTTGGAATTAAACATTAAAGAACCAATAAAAAATACAACCCTGATTAACAGGGTTGTACATATAGTTTTATAAATTAAGCAGCTTGGACTTTAGCCCACCAATCTTGATATGCCCTTAATTCTTTAGGGTATAAGTTTTGCCAAGAATTTCCTTTAACAGCCATTCTTGCAGCTTTATTTTTTAATCTTTGAGCAATGGCAGCTTTTTTCTTAGCATCGAAATCGCCTGGATTAGCATTAACATATTCATTAACACCTGTCATTTGCGGTGTAAATCCAAGTCCAGATAGTGTTCTCGCACCAAACCAAGGAGATAAATATAGATCCATTAATTTATAAAAATTATCTTCTTGACCTCTTTGTTTACCACCTTTTGTTAACATCCATACATTATTCCAAGTTTGATGACCTTCTTTCATTGTACCATAATGAATATCAGCACCCTTTTTTGCTGCTATCACTGCAATTGGTTCCCAACAGGACGATACTAGCACTTCTTCACTTGCTAAAAGGTCAACACCATTTCCAAAGCCATCCCAGAAAGTTCTAAATTGACCTTTCTTTTTCATATTGATTAAAAACTCACAAACACCTTTTACTTCTGATTTTGACATGTCTGAAGGATTAACAATATCTTGTTTACCAGATTCTTTTAAATAAACAGCTGTTGTTGTCAATGTAGGTCCTGAGTCATTTTGCATTGCAGCATAACCTTTAAATTGACTATCAAAAAGAGCGTCCCAAGTATCAATATCACCACCAACTTTACTTTTATTATAGGCCATTGAATCAGCGTTAGAAATATATGGAACCCCTACTATTTCACCTTTTTTATTACGAATTGTATTAGCAGCTACATTACCTTCGTTATAAGCAGGAATTAAATTTTTCCAATTTTTTATTTTTGAAACATCAAGAGGTACAATTGCCTTATTGTCAGACATAGCATCTTCTTGACCACCACCATTATCAGTAATAGCGTCATATAACTTTTGACCGTCTCCAACAAAAAACTTTTGTATTGCTTGGTCAGCTGAACCACTTTTAGCTGAATACACAAGAGGAACTCCTGCTTGCTTTCCCATCTCATCCCAAGTTTTAGTTACTTTTGCAACTCCAATAGTCCAAATTTTAAGAGGGTCAGCCGCAAATGCATCCGCAATAAAAGATTGACTAAGAGAAGCAGAAGCTGCAACTAAAGCCGAATTCTTTAAAAAATTACGTCTTGTTGTTTCAAACATCAAATATCTCCATTAATTATAATTAATTTATAATAAATATTATAATCAGTTAAATTGATTAATAGCAAATGTATTTAATTAACATTAACATTTTTTAAAATGATGTGTAGTATATGATTTGATGATACTTAGAGTAATGTGAAAATTCAAATGATAGATAAATTTGTAAATCAATTAATTAAGAAACCGAATAAAATATCTATTAAAAAGGCAAAATTAGAAATTATTGATTGGATTGGTTACTCAGTTGCTGGTACTTTTACTGAACAAGCAAAGCCATTTAATAATTTACAAAAGATACTTCCAAATGGAAAATCACTTAATTTATTTGATAAAAAACAATTAAGTGTTTTTGACAGCGCTTTTATAAATGCTTCAGTTGGAAATATTTTAGAGTTAGATGATGTTCATAGAACATCTATAATACATCCTGGTGACACTATCATACCAGCAGCAATTGCAACAGCTTCTCATAAGAAAGTAACTACATTAAATTTTTTAATTGCAATTATATCAGGCTACGAAGCCGCTATAAGAATGGGTAATTGTTTAGGAGCAGAACATTACAAAACATTTTATTCAAGTTCAACATGTGGGGTTTTTGGTGCAGCTACAGCATCTAGTTATATTTTAAACGTTAATAATGATAAAAAAAGTTTTAAAGAAAATTTAAGGAACTCTTTAAACCTTGCTACAATGACATCTAGTGGGATTTGGCAATGTAGAAAAGGAGAAGGCGAAGCTAAACAATACGCTCTTGCTAACGCCTCAAAATGCGGGGTTACTGCTGCATATATGGCTCAACATGATACAAGAGCACCAATTGACATGATTGAAGGGGAATTGGGTTTTTTAAAAGGATATGCAAAAAAAATCGAATATAATGAATTAATAAAAGAAGAAAACATTCATTTGATAAATGAAATTAGTAATAAACCTTGGCCAGCATGCAGGCATAGCCATCCAGTTATAGGTGTATCCTTATATGTAAAACAAGAAGCCGATAAAAAAAATGTAACATTTGATGAAATTAAAAAAATTGAAATTGAAACCTATTCAACTGCTATTGAATTCTGTGACAAAAAAGAACCTAAAAATAATATTGAAGGCAAGTTTTCTTTACAACATTGCTGTGCTTTATCTTTAATTTATGGAAAAATTATGGATGAATACTTTAACATTAGCTATCTTGAAAAAATACAAGTCAAAAATATCATAAGTAAAATTAAAATTATTGAGAATAAGAAAATGTCAAAAAATTTTCCTATAAACTATTCTGCTTCAATAAATGTAAAATTTAAGAACGGTTTAAGTATAAAAAAAACAAATATTCACGCAAAAGGTGACCCTGAAAATCCAATGACAGAAAAAGAAATATGTGACAAATCTTTTAATTTAATTGAAAATAAAATCGAAGCTAAAGATGACGTTAATTTATTAATTGAAAAAATATTAAATTCAAAGGAGGAAAACGATACCTCTAACATAAAATGGTTTGATGACTTACAAAAAATTATAAACAAAAAGGAACATTAAATGTTAAAAAGCGCTTTTGATTTTTCAAAAATAGATATTAATGAAGGTTGGGAACTAGCTCCTGGAGCAGGACCTGGAATTGAAATGAAAATGTTATCGGGAAGTTTAGATGAAAATAAAAAGACTGGTGTAAGAACAAGGTTAATTAGGTTTTTACCTGGATCGTTTAATACTGAAGTTTTTGTTCATGATTATTGGGAAGAAGTTTACATGATAAGAGGTTCAATTACACTAGGAAATGATTTACCAGGTAATAAAAAAACAACTACTCAAAGCCCAGCTTATGCATGCCGTCCTCCTGGAACTAATCATGGACCATTTAGATCAGATGAAGGATGCATGTTTTTGGAAATTCAATACTATCACGACAGTTAACAAATAAATGAAATTCAATTACCGTGATTTTTTAGATAGTAAATTATCAATAAATTCTTATATGTGGCCTAGAAATATTGACCCTTTTGAATTTATTGAGACTATTATTAAATCTGGTATTAAAAACATTGGATTACATGCTGATTTTATTGAAGAATTTGGAGTGAACAAACTTAAACAAGAGTTAGCTTTAAACCGTATTAATGTAACCAGTATCAATTCAGTAGGTTATTTTACTGACCCATATTATTTCAAACAAAATGAAAAAGTTTTAAACTTTGCTAAAGTTTTAAATCCTGAATTGATTTGCGTTATTTCAGGTGGAATAATGGGTGGACCTAATCCTGTTAGTAATGAGTTTGTTTCAACAGGTAACAAGTTATTAATAGAAAACATTAGAAGAGACACTTTAAATAAAATAAACTCTTTATTTGAAAAGGCTTCTAAACTTAATTTAACTCTAGGAATTGAACCTATAGGAAGTTGGGAGATTTTAAAAAAAGGACATTTTAATTCTATTTCTAGCTGTCTAAAATTAGTTAAAAACAATAATCACAAATTAATTATAGATTTATATCACAGTTTTACGGATATAGACTTAGATACATTTGTAAAAAAATCTCCTAAATTAGGTTTACTTCAATTTTCTAATGTTAAATTTGATGAAAACTTTAGGCCTACAGGACGAAAGTCAATTAATAATATTAATAACAATAATAATTTAGAGTTATCTAAATATATGACATATGTTTTTAAAAGAAACGATAATACAAAACTTGAATTTGAAATTTTTAATACTGATATCAAGTACGAAAATCCAAAATTGATTATAGAAAGTTTAAAGGATGAAATTTTAAGCTTATTTTAAATTATTTATTGAGAAAGTTTAGAGGTAATCCTTCTCTATCCCACTTAACTTCAAGTAAAAGACCTTCATGTGACGCTGTTATGTAAGCTGTTTTCAAATCTTGCGAACCAAAACAGATATTAGTTATATAAGGGTCATCAAACTTAACAAATTCAACTAAATCACCAGATGGGGATATGACAGAAATACCGCCATTAATTAGTGTCGCAACACAAATATTCCCATTTTTTTCTAATGCGAGTGAGTCAAACCTTTTTATACCACCCTCATTATTTAATAGTTTTCCTCCATTGATTGAGATTGGAAATGATAACTTATCAACCTGCCCTTCATCTGTTATTTTATAGCTATATAACTTACCTCCCTCAGTCTCAGCAACATAAAGGGTTTTCTCATCCGGTGACAAACCAATACCATTTGGTGTCATAAATGGTTGAATAACTTCTCTAATTTCAGATCCATCTGATTTTGCCCAATATATTGCACCTCTATCCATGTTACGCTCTCTAACTTTACCTAAATCCGTAAACCAAAAATCACCATTCTTATCAAAGACAATATCATTAGGACCCTTTAAAGAAATGTCATTACATTCTCTATACAAAGTTGAAAATTGACCTGTATTTAAATTCACTTTTTGTATGCTGCCACCAACGTAGTTTTTGCTTTGTGATATAGGTCTCATATACTTATTATCAAAAGATACTTCCCATTCAAAACCTCCATTGTTACAAACATAACAATAACCGTCTGGACCTATAGCCGCTCCATTAGGACCTCCACCTAAATCAGCTACAACTTCAACTGACCCATTTTTATTTACTTTACTTAATGTACCTCTAGCTATTTCTACTAAAATAATTGATCCATCATTCATATAAATAGGACCTTCAGGAAATTTCAAATTTTCAGCTAATACTTTAAATTCTTTTTTAGTAATATTCATATTTTTTCCTATATTTTAAACTTGTGCGTATCTAATTTGAGGAACAGTCCAAAACAAAATTGCACCTAAAAAAGTAAATATACTACACAAAAGAAAACCAAAATTATAATCACCAGTCAAATCAAAAAGTAAGCCAGCTAAAAGAGCTCCAGTAGCAGCACCTAAACCTTGACCTAAATTGGTAGCTCCATAAATAGAAGCTAATCCTTTACCGGCAAATATTTCAGCCATCAAGGTCGTTATAATAGGACCTCTAGCACCTGCCGATAATCCAAATCCTACAATAAATAATATTAAAAGAATGGCTGAAGAATATAATTGCATTAATGCTAAACTAATAATTGCAACAAAGCTTAATATATAACTTATAGTAGCTACAATGTGTCTTGGCCATCGATCAGCAGCCAAACCTGTTAAAACCATTCCTGCAAAGTTTAATATTCCTGCAATTCCAAATGACAGAGCAGCCTGAACTTCTGTGAATCCAATATAAACCAAGTATGCAACAATTTGTAAAGAGATTCCAAAAATACCAATTGCTGTAAAACCAAAAATAAAGAAAAAGCCCCAAAAAGTTTTAGTTTTAATAGCTTCAATTAATGACATTCCTCCAACTGCCTTACCGTTGCTAGTACCCCTAGGATTATTATGAGCCCCTTTAGATATTAAATTCCAAGGAACAAATGAGGCAATAACGAAAAGTAAAATAAAGACATATGAAATATATTTATATGAAGTTTGCCAACCAAAGTGATCTATAGATATTTGAGATAGAGGCGCCATTATTAACACACCCAATCCCTGCCCTGCATAAGCAATCGACAGGGCGGTACCAAGGTTCTTGTCAAACCATCTAGAAACTAAACTCTGTGCTGGAATAACTCCAACCATGGCAGCACCAATACCACCAAAAACACCTAACATAATATAAAACTGCCAAATTGATGATAAATTTCCTAAAAACCCATAAGCAATTACAAGTAAACCGATTCCAAACATATAATTGAAACGTGGTCCAAATTTATCAAAAGCCATACCTGATAATAAAGAACCTAAACCTAAACTTACCATATAGACCGAATAAATAGATGCAACTGAAGCTCTGTCCCATGAGAAATGGGTACTCAAAGGTAACAAGAATACACCAAAGCTCTCCCCCGACCCCCTACTTAATGAAGTCATCGCTAAGCAGAAAAACAAAACAAGTACTGATGAAAAAGATGCAAAAAGATAAAAAATACTTTTTTTAATCATTATTAGGTTTAGCCATTTCTAAATTTTTGTTATCTATAAATAATAATTTTACTTATAGATCCTTAGAGGAATAATTTTAATTTATAGCATAATGGAAAAATGTATCAAAACATCAATCCTAAAATAGAAAAAAAAATCCAAGAAATAATTAATGGAAATTATGAATTTTCTTTACTTGGGACTATTGGGAAAGAAAACTTTCCTTCTATATCTAAAATTTTACCTATGATGAATAATAACATACTTTATGTTCTCCTTAGTGACTTAAGTGAACACACACAAAATATAAATAATAATAATAAAGTAAGCTTCTACTTTTCTATTAAAGAAAAAAATAAAGTTAAATTAAATAATCCAAGATTAACTTTAAATGGAAAAATTAAAAAAATTAAATTAGATAAAAATAATAAAATTTTTTTAAATTTATTAAACGCATACGAAAAAGTTGATAAAGGAAGTAAGATGTGGGGCATGTTTATTGATTTTAATTTTTATGAGTTTAAACCGGAAAGAGCCCTATTTATTGAAGGTTTTGGAAAAGCATATCAAAAAAAATATAATTAAATATAATTAACAGTAAGTAGGTTGAAAGTCTTTAATGAAAAAAATACTTTACAAATTAACAAAAAAATATTGGTCCCTATTAAGTTTAGAGCATGCAAAAAAAAATGATTTTACAGTTAAAAATGGTCTTTTCAAAAATTAAAAATTAATAAGGACATTTCTTGGAGTAAAGCTGATATAGCATCTAAGGTTTATGGTTTATATGAAAATAACATCCAAAAAGTTTTGGCGAAAATTAAAAAACCTATCCTTATAGACATTGGAGCTGCAGATGGTTTTTTTGCAATTGGTTGCATATATTCAGGAATTTCAAAACATTGTTATGCTTTTGAACAAAGTGATTTAAGTAGATCTGCTTTAGCAAAAATTGCAGAAATTAATCAAGTCTCGGAAAATATAACAATAAAAGGTGAAGTGACTAATCAAAACTTTTTATCTTTATTGCCGCAAAATATAGATTTTTCAAAAGCAATTGTTCTATGTGATATTGAAGGGGGAGAGTATAGTTTTTTTTACGGAAAAAATTCTTAAAAAATTAGAAAAATCCCATATCATTATTGAAATTCATCGTACTGAAAATAAAAATGATGAAATAAAATTAATGAAAAGAATTAAAAAAAGTTTCAATGTTTCAGTGATTATTGGAAGTAACAATGATTTTCAAATTCACCAGAATTACAAGAAATGAGTGACATTGATAGAAACTTAATTGCTTGCGAAGGCAGAAGTTATATTGGAAAATGGTGGTATTTAAAACCTTTATAGCATTCAAACTCTTTATTATTAAATAAACATAATAAAAATACTTATAAAAAACCCTCCCAATCTTAAGAAAACATTATGTTTGCTGATAATAGAATAAGATAAAAGTGTTAGCCCTGTAGCTATTTTCACAAATGCTAATATTGAAAGAATAAAGGTTGAATTTAATTCAATTATTGATTTATTTGCAATCATAGACAAAGGAATAAAATAGAGCCCTATTCCCAAGCTCATTGAGGTGATTGAAACTTTTAGCCAGTTTTCAGAAACCATACCAGCTGCAATAAAAACAGTTCCACAAACTGGGGGAGTAATAGTTGACAGTAAAGCAAACCAAAACACAAACAAATGAACTTGAAGCAATTCTAATCCCATATCAACTAATGCAGGTCCTGCGACTGAAACACATATCACATATGCGGCTGTGGTTGGTACTTCCATCCCAAGTACTAAACAAGCTAAGCCAGTAAGAAGTAATGCTGGCCAAATATTATTTCCTGAAGCAGATATTATAAATGAAGTTAATTTAACTCCTAAACCTGTAATTGATAAAATACCAATAATTATTGAAGCACATAATATTATTGAACCTATTAAGGAAATTTGACTTCCTGATGAAATACAAGCTTTAAAAAAACGATTTAATCCGATTTTAAAATTAAATCCATTATCTATGTTAAAAAAGAGAAGGAAAAAAGAAACTAAAATTGCAACTGCAGCAGAGTACTGAGGAGTAAAACCAATATACATAAATATTAATAAAACTGAAAAAGGGATAAAAAAGAAAATGGAGGTAAGTAAAACAAGAGATTTTTTGGGTAAATTTTCTTTATTAATTGGTTTTAAATCATACTTCTTACTGTAAAAATCAATTCCAACCCAGACAGCAAAGAAAAATAAAATAGCAGGAAGTAAAGCTGCTAGGATAATTTTATTATAAGGAACACCAGTGAGCTCAACCATCACAAAAGCTCCAGCACCCATTAAAGGTGGCATTATCTGACCTCCAGATGATGCTACTGCCTCAACTGATGCAGCGAGCCTTCTGGGATAACCAAGTTTTAGCATTGCTGGCAATGTTACCATTCCAGTAGAGGCAACATTTGCAGATGCAGATCCTGAAATTGAACCAAAGAGAGCCGATGATATTACAGATACTTTGGCTGCTCCACCTTTTAATCTTCCCGCAAATGCTATGGCAATATTCATAAAACCAGATCCAGCCTCACCTGAATTTAAAAAAGAACCAAAAATAACAAATATAGCTACAATTGAAACAGAAACGCCTGTTAATGTTCCCCAAATGCCTCCTTCTGCAATTGTTAATGTTCCTAAAAAACTATTTATAGGAATACCTGGATGTCCAAATTCTCCTGGGATAAAGTTTCCAAACATTCCATATAGTAACGATAACAGGCTAACAAGAGGCAGTGGCCAACCCACAGAACGACGAGCCATTTCTAATACAATCAATAATAAAGAAAGAGAAATAAAAGTTTGGAAGTCACCTTCAAGAAAACCATACTGATCGCTTAATAACTCATGGTTAAAAGATGTCCATAAACAACAAAAAACCCCTAAAACAACAAAGACATAACTAATAATATTTTTGGAAAAGTTTTTATTTTTATATAAAAAAACCCAAGGGATAATTAATGCCATATGTAATGGCCTTGAAACTAAGTTAGGCACTAAACCTGAAAAAATTAAGAAAATATGGAAAATAATAGAAGTTAATCCAAATATAATCCATATTTTCTCTGGTTGCTTCATCCTAAATTAACGGTGATCGGCTCAATTAATGATGATCCGCTAAACTAGCACCTATTTCTTTATAAAACTTAACTGCACCAGGATGTATTTTAGTAGAAATATTGGAGAGCATCTTGACAGACACCCCATTCCACCATTTTGCTGCATTTCCTAACTTACCTTTATTATCCCAATATGCTTTGGTTAAGTTATATGCAACATCGTCACTCATATTTGTTGTTGAATACGCTACAACTGGTAATGACGTTGTGGTTATATCTGATTTTTGTCCAGAATAAGTTCCTGCAGGTATAATTAATTTAGTTCTCTTAGAAGACTTAATTTGGTCTGCCGTAAGAGAAATAACATTCACACCCATAGATGCTGCAGCTTCTATAACATTAGGAGCTGGGTAAGAACCAGCAGTTACAAAGCCATCTATTTGACCATTCTTCATTGCAGGAACGGCATTTGAAAGCTCAACTTCAGCTAATTTCACTTTACCATCCAAACCAAATTTTTTAAGATATTTAGCACCTTCTTTTGCACCAAAAGAACCCTTTCCTAATAAAATAGTTTTACCAGCCATATCTTCAAAAGTTTTTACACCTGATTTTTTTGACATAACAAAATGCATTGTAAGAGATGGTATTGGAAATAATGCTCTAATATTCTTATAATTAGGATTACCTTTACCTTTGAACATTGCTTTTTCAGCTATAGCTAACTTTACAAGTACTGGTGGTGTGGTAAATACATAATTACCTTTCCTACCTGCTACTTCTTTAACGTTTTGAACAGAACCTTGACTTTCTTCAATCGTTAAAATCATATCGCCGTTTGTAGATTTTTTAATTGTGTCAGCTATTTGAACAGCCATTTGGTAATATGATGAGGTTGATTTAGCAGACTTATAAGTTATACGTGTTTCAGCAAATGATGTACTGACAGTAAAAAGTGAAATAATAGGTAATAATAGTAATTTTTTTATTTTCATTAAATTCCTCCTAAATATTATATTTGAAAAAGCATAATATAAAATTAATAATAGAAGTTTATTGCATTAAAACATTAAAAGGTAAACAATTTGGATAATTTATTAAAACCTTTTATTTCGAGTCTAAACTTAATTGAAGAAAAAATTAATTTTATAATATTTTTATTTGAAATTTCTTTTATATTATTAATAGTCTTATTAATTATTTGGATATATGGATTTGTCAGAAGAAATTTAGGTATAGATAAGCAAACAAAAGAACTACAAAAAATAAGAAAAATTATAGAAAAAAATTACAAAAAATAACAAGAGTTCTAATTTTAAAAAGGAAATCGTGAATTAGAACTGTCTTTTCTGTACATTTGAAATTTTTTACCTTTTCCAATAGGAATGCAAGTAAATTGGGGAGATTTTAAGCCAACTTCACGCATTTCAGTTGCTGCGTTTTGTGCTTCAGAAAAGCATTTGGCTGCATTTTTGTATCTTAATCCACTATCGATTACATCACCACCTAAGACCCATATTAGTAAAAATTCCATATATTCGCCTGAATTAATTAATTATAATTTTAAAAAAAGGTTAGGACACTAAATAGTATCCTAACCTACAATTATCTAAGCTGATTTTAAAGTAATCTGCCTAGGCTTTCTTTCTTCTGGAACTTCTCTTAAAAGAGATATAGTTAACAAACCGTTGGAAAGTTTAGCATCTTTTACATCAACGTATTGTTCTAATCGAAATTTTTGTTCAAAGGATCTTTTTGCAATTCCTTTGTAGATATATTGAACATTATCGTCCTGAATATCAGCACCACCATTACCCTTAATAGAAAGCACACCATCATGAACATCAATAGAAATATCCTTTTTATTAAAACCAGATACGGCTAAAGTTATTTCATATTCATCATCTGATAATCTAATTATATCATGGGCTGGAAATGAATTTTGTTTTTGCGTAGAAATTGTTTCTAGCTCATTGAATAAGTTATCAAAACCTACAAATGAACGTAAAGCAAGTGTTGGTAGTATAGTCATATTAATCTCCTTTAAAAGCGAGTTAAGTTAAACACTCCATAATGGACGTGTATTGTTATATAGTGACCCATTAAGGCATCACTTAATTTATTTAAGTATTGATAAATTGTTTTTCAATACCTAGTATTTAAAAAATATATGGAGGTTTTTTTGAAAATTTATAAGTCTTTAGATACACTAATTGTAGGAGCAGGTTTTGCAGGTATGTATAGTCTTCATAAACAATTATCTGAAGGTTTCAAAGGAGAAATTTTTGAACAAGGTGACGATGTAGGTGGTACCTGGTATTGGAACAGATATCCTGGAGCCAGATGTGATATTGAAAGTATGGATTATTCATTTTCTTTTTCTGAAGAATTACAACAAGAATGGAATTGGAAAGAAAAATATGGAACACAACCTGAGTTATTTAGTTATGCAAAACACGTGTGTGAAAAATTTAATTTAAGAAAAAATATAAATTTTAATACAAAAATTACTAAAGCAAAATTTATTAAGAACACTCAAAGCTGGTTAGTTACTTGTGATGATAATTCTATAGTTAAATGTAGATATTTAATTTTAGCTACTGGCAACTTATCCACTCCTAATACACCTAAGATAAATGGAGTGGATACTTTTAAAGGCAACATCTTTCATACAGGTGCATGGCCAAAAGAAATGCCTGATTTTAAAAACAGAACAGTTGGGATAATTGGAACAGGATCGTCTGGTGTACAATCAATTCCAATAATAGCTGAAACGGCTAAGGAATTATTGGTGTTTCAACGAACGCCAAATTTCAGTTTACCAGCTCGACATTCAAAATTACCAATAGATAAAAGAGAAAATTATAAAAAGAATTATCTTAAATATAGGCAACTTGCAAAGAACTCATCTTTTGGAATTGCTAAATATCAACCACCAACACAATCTGCTTTTGATGTAAGTGAAAATGAAAGAAACTCAATATACCAAAAAGCTTGGGAAGAAGGTGGGCAGGCAATGCTTTTTTCATTTACTGATTTATTAACTGATAAGAAAGCTAATGATACAGCAGCTGAATTTGTAAGAAACAAAATAAGAGAAATTGTTAATGATAAATCTACAGCTGAAAAACTATGCCCCTTTGATCATCCAATTGGTACTAAAAGACTCTGTTTAGACAGTAATTATTTTCAAACCTATAATAAAAACAATGTTTCTTTAATAGATATATCCAAGAAGCCAATTGACGAAATAAACAAACATGGATTAGTTACTAATGGGACTGAATACACATTTGATGATCTAGTTTTTGCTACTGGCTTTGACGCAATGACAGGGTCAGTAAATGCAATAAATATTACTAATGAAGATGAAGTAAGTTTAAAATCGAAATGGGCTGAGGGACCCAAAACTTATTTAGGTATAATGGTATCTGAATTTCCAAACTTATTTATGATTACTGGCCCACAAAGTCCAGGTGTAAAAAGTCAAATGATTTTATCTATTGAGCAACATGTTGACTTTATTCATAACTTAATAATGCATAAAAAGGATAATAATTACAGTGCGGTAAATGCAAAAAGCAAAAATCAAGATGAATGGGTAAAACATAATAATGATGTTGCTCATTCAACTTTATACCCTTTAGCACATTCTTGGTATAATGGAGATAATATAGTTGGCAAAAAAAGAAATTTTATGCCGTATGTTGGAGGAGTTGCAAATTACAAGAATATATGTGATGAGATAATTGAGAGCGACTACAAAGGTTTTGAATTTTCTTAAAAAACTATTAACTTTAAGGTGTTAAATATGAAAATTTCAAATGTCGAAATAAACACTTATAAAATTCCATTACCTGAACCAGTCGAAGCGTATGCGGCTGGAGTAATGAAAGCTTTT
Source organism: Candidatus Levibacter sp. Uisw_134_01 (assembly GCF_047717795.1). Lineage (GTDB taxonomy): Bacteria > Pseudomonadota > Alphaproteobacteria > Puniceispirillales > Marisalimonadaceae > Marisalimonas. Next base: position 1,126,164 of record NZ_CP159808.1, read on the forward strand.
GATCTAGTAATATGCAGAATTGACAACGATAACGGTAAACAAGGCATAGGATACATAACTGTTCATGAAAATCAAGGACTAGCAATTGCATCTATCATTAAGAATAGCTTTGTCCCCCTTTTATTAGATAAAGATCCTGGATTAATTGAATTGCTCTGGAAAAATATGTGGAAAGACACGCATTATGCTGGTAGAGGAGCTCCCGTAAGCTTTGCAATTGCAGCTGTTGATGTTGCGCTTTGGGATCTAAAAGGTATTTGCCTAAATGAACCAATTTGGCGTTTGTTAGGAGGTCATGATAAAAAAGTTCTGGCATATGCTGGCAATATTGACTTAAATTTTTCAACAGAAAAATTACTTTTAGGAGCTACTAAATCACTTAATCAAGGCTTTCAATCTATTAAAATGAGACTCGGTAGAGCAACTCTTTCAGAGGACCTTAAAAGATTAGAAGCAATGAGAAATCATCTTCCAGACAATATAATGCTGATGGCTGATGCTAACGAGGCATGGAGGGTTGATCAAGCAGTACATGCATTTAAAGAAATTGAAAAATTTAATTTAGTATGGCTAGAAGAACCTATAAAACCAGATGATTTTAAAGGCTATTCTTATCTTCGCACTTTAGGTAAAATTCCAATTGCAGCTGGTGAAAATCTTCATATTTTATCAGAATTTAATCAGTTAATTAACGAAAATGGTGTGGATTTTTTAGAACCAGATTTGACTACATGTGGCGGGATAACTCCATTTATGAAGATAGCTAAGTTAGCTGAAATTAATAATCTACCTATATGTTCTCATGGCGTACATGACCTTCATGTTCACTTACTGGCCTCTTGTCCAAACGCTTCTTATCTTGAGTTTCATGCTTGGAATATTGATGAATTTACTGAAAACTCTTTAAGAGTAAAAAATGGATACACAGAAGCTCCTGAAAAACCTGGACATGGTATTAGTTTTGATTTTGATAAATTGAAAAATTTTTTAATAGATTAAAATTGTCATCTTTAAAGTTTAGAAATTACAATTTATTAGGATGTTTTAATGAACGATTTTTTAAAAATAAAAAATGATGGAGCCTCAATGGCTTTAAATGCAGAAAGCTCTGATAAACAAGAATTTGGATCATTTTATCTTTCCAGATTCCTTGGTTTTGAAATTTCATATAAAAATGATGTTTGTGTAGTACAATTTACAGTTAAATCTCCAATGCAAAATCCTCAAGGCACTCTGCATGGTGGGATCATTGCTACTGCAATGGATGTTTCAATGGGACATTTACTTCATCACACTATCGGTGCAGGAGCAACTTTAGAAATGAACATTAAATATCTTTTACCTGTAAAAGAAGGGATAGTTGTTTGTGAAGGTAGCTTTCTCAAACAAGGTAAAACAATTGGTTTTCTTCAATCTCATATGTATAGGGAAGATAAAAAATTAGCTGCTTATGCAAGCGCAACATGGATACCATTAAAAAAATAAAAATTAACCTGATTTTCTCATATTACAATATTCCTCAGCAGTCATTTCATAATATCTAACTTTGTTATAATTCAATTTTATAGGTTCAGGATCTACAATTTCCACTTCTATTCCATTTGCTATTGCTGTCCTTAAGGCAATAGAAGTAATGTTAACACTAAATGATGTACCCATAAATATAATTTTATCGGCATTATTCATCCACTCTTCTGCTTCTGACATACGATATAAATCTGTGTAAATCTCATCAAACAATAAAACGTAAGGCTTTAATGAAAGCCCAAGTTTTGGTGATAAAATATTGTAATTATTTAAATTTATTTTAAATTTATCCAATAAGTTTTTTTTTAACTCTTCATCATTAGGATTTAATGAAAGATCAATTTCATTCCAATTGGCATCAAAAGGTGACTGTACATCCATTTCATTTTGATAAAGCACAACTTTATCCAATCTACCATGAATAGATATGTAATTTTTATTTCCAGCACGCCCATCTAAACCATCAATGTTTTGAGTTATTAATTGTTTATTTGCTAACCAATAATGAACAGTATTAGGTTTTACATCTCTATATGATGCGAATCTTTTAAAATACCACAGTAGAAAGTCAGCAGGATTATTTTCGTACATTATCCTTGTCGCCATTTCTTGAGGAGTATAATTTTTACTTCCTACAGTCCAAAAGCCATCATTTCCTCTAAATGTTGGTATACCACTGCTTGCACTAACACCAGCGCCAGTAATAAACAATTCACCTGACATAAAAAACCTTATAAAAAAATATAAATATAATTATATCAATTTATTGCTCATTAATGTAGAGAAATAATTTTAGTCACTTAAATCAAAGAGTAAATAAAATGAGATTTTTTATTATTGCAATGACCTGTTTAATTTCTACAAAAGCTATTTCTGCTAGTTGGAATTTTAAATCTAATGTGGATTTGTCTCCTCCTTATAATAAATGTATAGAGGCAATTGCAAATGGAAAGGATATGGGTAAGAGTTCTTTAAAAAATAAAACACAATATACAAATTATTTTTATGAAAATTATATTTATGAGATAATTATTAACAGTTCATATATTACATGTTTAAGAATTGATTTAAGTAAAGATCAGAAGCCATATCCATTGAATTCTAAGTAAAATTTTATTGATAGATAAAACCTATATATAAATTATTTTATATTTTTGAAGTTTTTTCTGATTTAAACATACAAATCTATTGTAAATTGTTAATGTAATTTTAATTTTAAATATATATAAAAATATTTAATTTTTTATGGATGTAAAGTTGTCAGAAATTATTACAGTTTCAAGTTTAGTTAAAAAATATGATAATAAATTTTTAGCCTTAAATGGCTTAAATTTAAATATTAATCAAGGTGAAATAATTGCTCTTCTAGGCCCTAATGGAGCAGGGAAAACTACCTTAATATCTACTATTTGTGGCTTAACTTCTATTACCTCAGGTAAAATTGAGGTTAATGGATTTGATGTAATAAAAGATTATAGGAAAACAAGAGAAATTATAGGACTTGTACCCCAAGAATTAGCACTTGAACCATTTGAAAAAGTGATAAATTCGATTAGATTTTCTAGACGATTGTTCGGAAAAAAAGATGATAATAAGTATTTAAACCAACTATTAATCAAGCTTCAATTATTTGATAAAAAAGATAACATTATTAAATCTTTGTCCGGTGGTATGAAGCGAAGAGTTATGATTGCTAAAGCTTTGAGTCATAACCCAAGCATTTTATTTTTGGATGAACCAACTGCTGGAGTTGATGTTGAGCTAAGAAAAGATATGTGGAATATCATTCGAGAGTTAAAAAAAGAAGGTGTTACAATAATTTTAACTACTCATTATATAGAAGAAGCAGAGATGATGGCAGATAGAATCGGCATCATAAATCATGGAGAATTACTTTTAGTTGAAGAAAAAAATAAGTTAATAAAACGAATGAGTGTTAAAACTCTTAAAGTTAAGCTTAAAAAATCAATTACTAAAATCCCTAAACCTTTAGAAAAATATAAATTAAAATTAATTGATGATGGTAATTCATTCAATTATTACTACAACACAGGTAATGTGAAAACTGGAATTACATCTCTATTATCAGACATGAATGATATTGGAATAAATCTTTTTGACATCCAAACTGAAGAAACATCTCTAGAAGAAATTTTTGTAAAAATTATTAAGGATTAGCATATGAACTTTAGAGGCATACAAGCTATATATATATATGAAATGAATAGATCATTTAGAACTTTAATTCAAAGTCTTGTGTCTCCTGTTTTATCAACAGTTCTGTATTTTATTGTTTTTGGAGCTGCCATAGGCTCTAGAATGGATAATATTAGTAATGTTTCCTACGGTGCTTTTATAGTTCCAGGTTTAATTATGCTGACTGTGCAAATGCAAAGCGTAAATAATGCTTCATTTGGTATATATTTTCCTAAGTTTATTGGCACAACATACGAGCTTCTATCTGCTCCCCTGTCATTTGTAGAAATTGTAATTGGTTATGTAGGAGCAGCTACAACAAAAGCTTTTGCTATAGGATTAATTATATTAGCTACATCATACTTATTTGTGAACATCAATATAGTTCATCCATTTTTTATGATATTTTTTCTGCTAATTACATGTGTAACATTTAGTTTACTAGGATTTATAATCGGTATTGTATCCGATAATTTTGAACAACTAAACATAGCACCTATGTTAATAATTACACCACTAGTGTTTCTTGGAGGAAGTTTTTATACAATTGACATGCTTCCGCCATTTTGGCAAGATTTCGCACTTATAAATCCTATTGTATATCTTATTTCAGGTTTTAGATGGACCTTTTTTGGCGTTGGTGATGTACCTATTTTAGCAAGTGTAATTTTTATTTTATCGTTCACTGCAATTTGCATAAGTATCATTTGGTATATTTTTAGAACAGGATATAGGATTAAAAACTAACTATATTATGAAATATTTTTAATTTTATTATTTATTTGAGGTTTTTTTATGAAATTATATAATTTTACACCCGCAGCGAATGCACTCAGAGTTGAAATGTTTCTGAATGAAAAAAATATACAATTAGAAACAGTACAAGTAAATGTTAGAGAAGATGAAATTTTTAAAGAACCATACAACACTATGAACCCGTTCAACTGTGTGCCCTTTTTAGAGTTAGATGATGGTACCGTTATTTCAGAAACAATATCTATATGTCGTTATCTTGAATCCATATACCCAACTCCAAACTTGTTCGGTGAAAATAGTAAGGATGAGGCTATTATAGATATGTGGAATAGACGAATTGAATTAGATGGTTTTCTGCCTCTTTTGCATTCAGTAAGAAACAAAACTTCTTTTTTTTTTTGCTGGAAAGGTTGTTCCAGGAACAAGAAACAAAATAAAACAGTCTCCAGAGCTAGTTATTCGAGGAATTGAAATGTTTAAAATTTTACTTAATAGGATCAACCCTCATCTAGAACATAACCAATTTATATCAGGAGAAAAGTTTTCAATAGCTGATATAACTGGTCACTTTATGTTGCACTTATCAAAAATTTTAAAGATTGATCTAAAAAAAGAATATGTGAATGTATTTAGATGGCAAATGAAACTTGAAAAAAGAACATCTAATCCCATAAATAATTTAATGTGAAAAATAGGTTTTTAAATTTGAAAAGTTTAGATACTAAACTAGCGATTGTAACAGGAGCAGCACGAGGCATAGGTCATGCTACCGCTCAATTATTTAAACAAAATGGCTATAGAGTTGCACTTGTTGATAAAGATAAGGAAGAGTTGAATAATTTATCTACAAATGATGTTAACGAAAAAAAGTTCTGCTTTGATATTTCCGATAGCAAACAATTAGACAATATGTATGAAGAAATATTAAATTGGCATAACAGAATAGATGTGTTGGTAAATAATGCAGGCGTGGCTGATTTTGGAGTAATTGAGAAGACAACAATCGACAGATGGAATGAGGTAATGAAAACTAATTTAGATGGCGTATTTCTTACCACCCAAAAAGCAATTCCTTCCTTAAAGAAAACAAAAGGTAATATAGTTAATATCGCCTCTATATCAGGTTTACGTGCATCAACCCTAAGAGTTGCTTACGGGACTTCAAAAGCCGCTGTAATTCAACTGACAAAGCAGCAAGCAGCTGAACTTGGTGAGTATGGAATTAGAGTAAATTGTATCGCACCAGGGCCCGTGAAAACTAAATTAGCAATGGCAGTCCATACTCAAGATATAATTGAAGCTTATCACGATGCTATACCACTCAATAGATATGGAACAGAATTAGAAATTGCTAATGGAATTTATTTTTTAGCATCTGAAAAAGCATCTTATATTACAGGTCAAACTTTAGCTGTTGATGGAGGATTTGAAGCTACTGGTGTTGGACTGCCTTCATTAAGAAAATAATTAAATATGATAAAAAAATATTTATTTCCTAAAAGTTTTTTTACCTGTTTACTTCTAACTTTCCAATGTAATGCCAGTGCAATAGATAAAAATCTTTTACATGCTGAAAATATATATAAATCATTTTGTTCAAATATAGTTTCCAACAACTATAAGGACATAAATAAAAATTGGTCAGCAATAAAGAAAACTAAGAACCTTCACATTTATAAAGATAAAGAAGAAACATTAAGAATTAACATTTTATATCGTTCTAATAAAATCCAAAAACTAATTTTCACCTTGTATAACAATGCTAACAAACCAACTATAGAATTGCGATCTAGTCATAATTGTCTTCTCCAAAATATAAGAAGAATAGTTTATGATAAAAATTCTATAGCTTATGAAATTCAATCCTTAAATGTAGAAAATTATAGTGTTGAAGAAAGGCAATTACTAAATCCCAATAAACCTAAATTAACTTCTACAAACAATAAAAATATAATTGCTTTAATTGATACAGGTATAAATTACACACTAAGCCAATTTCATAAGAATATTGCTATTAAAAATGGAACTATTCTTGGGTTTGATTATTGGGATAATGATGACAAACCTTTTGATAGTGATCCGAGACAAAATCCATTTTATCCTAGACATCATGGCTCTACAGTTTTTAGTGTTTTAGCAAAAGAAGCACCAAAATCACTAATAGCGCCATATAGATTTCCTGCATTAGATATGTGTAGATTTAAAGAAGTTATTGAACACATTGCTAATAATTCAATAAGACTAGTAAATTTGTCCATGGGTTCAAATAATTTAAAAGATTGGGAATGTTTTGAAAAAACAGCAAGAAAATATAATAATATTATTTTTGTAGTTTCAGCAGGAAATAATGGATTTGATATTGATAGACGACCAATTTATCCTGCTGCTTTAAAGTTAAAAAACATAATTACGGTAACTTCTTCTGACCAAAATGGTAGAATAGGTCGAGGTTCGAATATAGGAAAATCATCAGTTGACTTTATAGTTCCTGCAGAAAGAATGGAAGTTATTGATCATCGAGGGGTTAAATCATATACAGGTGGTACAAGCTACGCTGTTCCAAGATTAGTAGCATTAATTTCAAGATTTATTGATAAAAACCCAAAAGCAAATAATGATAAAATTTTTGAATTCCTTAAAAGAAGAGCCATACAAAAAGGTATTAAAAAAACAAAATTTGGCTGGATACCAGACCCTTTAGATGATTACTTAATTAATTAGAATTAAAAGCGTTATCAATAAATTTTTTAGCAAGAGGTAATGCATCTTTGTTATATTTACTTATCAAATCTAATACGTTTTTTGACATTTCCTTATCTTTTAAAATTCCTGCAACCTGGACACCAAGTCTTAACACTTGAGGGTTTTCAGGAGTTAATTTTAAAAGCCTTTTAATTATAGGTCTTTCTTTCTCTATTTTTCTATCTATATGATAAGTTATTGCCAAAGAAAGAAGAGAATTTGGACTCATTGGATCAAGTTTAATACTTTTTTCAAGAAATTTGGTAGATCTTTTCAGATCCCCTAACCTTCCAAAAGTTTGTCCAGCCTGATCTATTAACTGTTTGTTATTGGATTTCCAGCAATAATTATCAATATTTTTTGTAATTTTTTTGTCTAATTTTTCATTTGTATTAAATGAAATATCTAAGTTGTCGGCACAAAGTCTAATATACTTACCTGTTTTTAAGAACTGGTCTTTATATATTTCATTAGTATTTTTTAATACATCATTTATCAACACAATAGGTATTATTTCATTAATGTTTCCGTCGCCAGAAGCCAGTATTCCAACAAAATTTCCATCTTCATCAACAGCTACCCCTCCACTATTACCTGGTAAACTGTTGGCAGTAGTATGAATTCTACCTTGAGGATATTTTGTTATATCTGAAAATGAAATAATTTTACCTTTTTTATATATTCTATTTGAATTCCTACCTTGATCAAATGCTACAACATTGATAAAGCCTTTAATTTTTTTTGAGTAGATTAATTCATTAGGAATATCTTTTTCTTTGTTTAAAGTTAACAAGGCTAAATCAGCAGGGAAATTATGGGCTAATGGGAATGCTTTTTTAATTTTTCCATCATTAAATTTAATTATAAATTGTTTATGATCTTCTACAACATGTCTATTAGTAATAATTAAATTTTCATTAATGATTGTACCACTTGCAATCATCATAGGTGTTTTGATACCAACCACTTTATCTAATACATTACAAATTTTTTTAATATTCGTACATTTTTTAGAAGCTGAAAAAGCGTTATTTGAAAAAATAAATGCATATAATACAAGGATATAAAATAATAATTTAAACTTATGCATTAACTTAATTCTTTTTTATTAGATATTTGTGAATACCTTTGAAAACCAGGATTTTTTTTTGATTAAAAATTGTTGCCTCCATTTCAATAATACCTGTTGAATTTTGAGGTGTCAGTTTAGTTATTGTAAGTTCTGGATATAATGTATCCTCTCTATAAACAGCTTTTAACATTTTACCTGACACCTCTATCAAACCAATTAAGCTATTTTTTACTTCACTTGGAAACGTACCCGCACCTGCTGCTGTTTGTATAAAAACTTGAAGTCCGTGGGCTAGCATATTTGGATGCCCCCTTTCTCTGCAATACTCAACATCATAGTGAATTGGATCGTTGTCACCTGATGCAGCCTGAAACATGGAAAAAACACCACTAGTTTGAGTTCTAGATGGCAAAAGATATTTGTCACCTATCGAAAAATCATCAAAGTATTTACCCTGATTACTACTCAAATTATTATCTGAATTAATCATAAATAATAAATTATTCTTCAATGATACAAATAGCAAGGTTTGATATTAACCTTTATTTATAATTTGATATATGATCCTATAATTTCATAACATAAATTTGAGGTGATATATGAACCGATTAAAAAACAAAATAGCATTAATCACTGGTGGAGCTAAAGGTTTAGGAGCATCCATTGCACAGCATTTTTTTAACGAAGGTGCAGAAGTCATCATATGCGACATAAATATAGACAAAGCTCAGAAAACAGCTAACAAATTAAATGGAAATGCTTATTATATGGACGTTTCAAACTCCAGTAGTGTTCAAAATGTATTTCGTAAAATTGAAACCAAATTTAAACATTTAGATATACTCGTTAATAATGCAGGTATAAATGGCTTTGAGAAAAGGCAAGATTTACTTGATGAAAGAATTAAAATTAATAATCAACAAAGCAAAGAATTTTCTGAAACAGGTAAAATTGAAAGCCATTTTGATGTAACAGTCAATATGAGTGACGAAGAATGGATTACTATGATATCGATTTATTTAAATGGTACTTTTTTCTGCACACGTGAGGCTCTAAAGATTATGAATAACATAAATAAAGGCTCTATTATTAACATGGGATCTGTTCTTGGAACAACCGGTGGCCCTTCCTCTCCCCATTACTCTGCTGCTAAAGCTGCAATTTTAGGGTTCACTCGAGCTACAGCTAGAGAACTAGCCTCAAGAAATATAAGAGTAAATGCAATTGCCCCAGGCTATATAGATACAGATATGACTAGCAGTCTTGGAGATGTAAAGAAAATAGTAAAATCAGGCACTCCTATGAAAAAATTTGGAGAAGTAGAAGACATTTCATGGGCAGCAGTATATCTGGCGTCTGAGGAAGCTAAGTTTGTTACTGGACAAACTCTTTCACCAAATGGTGGATTTGTAATGAGCCAATAAACTTAATATATCAGGGTTTTATCGGTTGAAAGAACTAAATCTAACAAAGTTTTTGGTAAAACTTTTTTAATCCCCTTACCTTGAAGGTCATTATTAGTTATTCCCCTATTTTCACATGACATAGAAGAAACATATAAACATACACCTTTTTCTTTAAGTATTTTCATATGCTCCTCTAATTTACCAGTACCCAATCCAACCAAGTTATCAATTATAATATCTCTTACTAACTGAACACCGTCTCCGGAAAGAAACACTTCAACTCGGTGCCCCTCTTCAGTGGCAGTTCTTGCGAGCAAAAAAGCTAACATTGCTTTTGAGGCGTCATTTGGACCTGAAATTATATGAAATAAAATACTAGACAATTAATAACCATTATAATTTTAAAATTATAATGGTTATTAAGATTGATATAGAATTCAAATCTAAATTAAAATTTTATGTGATTATTTCTTTTAAAGCTCTTTTTGCCATTTCTTTAATCAAATTAGCTCTATAATTACTACTTGCATGAATATCACTAATCAGACCATCAGACGATATGCTCAAAGTATCAAGCGATTCTAAAGTGCAACTAGAAGAAAGAGCATTTTCAATTTCAGATGATCTAAAAACTCCATTTTCACTAGCCCCTGTTATAGCAACATTAACTTTATTACCGGTTTTAGCCATAAAAACTCCAACCATGGCATACCTAGAAGCAGGATTAGGAAATTTAATATATGCAGATTTATCAGGGATAGGAAAGGTGATTTGAGTTATAATTTCGTTTGAATTAAGAGCTGTTTCAAACATTCCTATAAAATAATCCTCTGATGATATAGACCTCATATTTGTTGTAATGGTAGCATCTAAAGCTAAAACTGCTGAGGGATAACAGGCGCCAGGGTCATTATTTGCAACTGAACCTCCCATTGTTCCACAGTTTCTTACCATATGGTCGCCTATACCTCCTGCTAACTTGGCTAATGAAGGAATAGATTTTTTTATGTCTACAGAGCTTGCTACGTCACAATGCCTTGTCATTGATCCAATGACAACGTTAGTTGATGTAACAGATATACCACTAAGATTAGAATCTTTTAGATCTATTAATAAATCTGACGTTGCTAACCTTGCTTTTAAAGTTGGAATTAAAGTCATTCCACCAGCAAGATATTTCCCTTCTTGAGATTTATCAAATTCTGCTACAGCTGATGTGGTATTTGAAGGCTTTGTATATTGTAATTCATACATTTATTTCTCCATTATTTTATTTTTTTGAAGCATTATTAATAGCGTTCCATATTTTTTCAGGTGTAGCTGGCATTGAAATATCATCAACACCAAGTTCCGATAATGCATCAACCACCGCATTAATGACGGCAGGTGGAGAACCAATTGCACCAACTTCGCCACAGCCTTTTACTCCTAATGAGTTGTGAGTACATAGTGTAACTTCATTACCAACATTGAAATTAACTAGATCGTCAGCTCTTGGCATTGTATAATCCATATAAGAGCCAGATAATAATTGACCATTATCATCATAAGCTGCATTTTCTAAAAGAGCTTGACCAATACCCTGAGCTAAACCTCCGTGTATTTGACCTTCTACGATCATAGGATTAATTACTTTTCCTACGTCATCTACAGCAGTCATACCCTCAACCTTGACTTCACCAGTATTAGGATTGATTTCAACCTCACATATATGACAACCTCCAGGGTAAGTAAAATTAAGTGGATCATAAAAAGCTTTTTCGTCTAAGCCTGGTTCCAGCTCATCATGTGGGTAGTTATGAGGAACATATGCTGCAAGAGAAATATCAGCTAATGACATTGACTTATCAGTACCTGCTATTTCAAAATTACCATTATTAAGTTCAATGTCATCTGCTGAAGCTTCCATAATATGAGCAGCAATTTTTTTGGCTTTAGCAACAACTTTATCCATAGCCTTTGCTATTGCTTCCCCGCCAACTGCTAATGAACGTGAACCATAAGTACCCATTCCAAAAGGAATATTATTTGTATCACCATGACTAATTTCAACCATATCAGTTGAGATACCCAATTTATCACTTACTAATTGAGCAAAAGTTGTTTCATGGCCTTGACCATGGCTGTGAGAGCCTGTGAAAACCGTAACAGAACCTGTAGGATGCACTCTTACCTCAGCACACTCAAATAATCCTGCTCTAGCTCCCAAAGAGCCTACAACTGCAGATGGAGCAATACCACATGCCTCTAAGTAAGTAGAAAAACCAATACCCCTTAACATACCCTTTTTAGCAGATGCAGCTTTTCTAGCAGAGAAACCGTCATAATCTGCCTTTTTAAGAGCTGTATCTAATGTTGCAGTGTAATTTCCACTATCATATTGAAGAGCGACTGGCGTTTGATAAGGAAAAGCGTCAACAGGAATGAAGTTTTTTCGCCTTAAATCAACTTGGCTAATACCCATTTCTCTGGCTGCTTTATCAACAATTCGTTCAATTAAATAAGTAGCTTCTGGTCTACCTGCTCCACGATAAGCGTCGACTGGAACAGTGTTTGTAAATATAGACTTAACATTACAGTGTATTGCTGGGGTTGTATAAGTACCAGCCAACAAAGTTGCATATAAATATGTTGGGACACTTGAAGCAAAAGTTGATAAATAAGCACCCATATTAGCTAACGTATCAACTTTCAAAGCTAAGAATTTTCCATCTTTATCTAAAGCTAACTTTACTGATGTTACATGATCTCTGCCATGAGCATCTGAAATAAAAGCTTCAGTTCTGTCTGATGTCCACTTAACAGGTCTTCTGATTTTATTAGAAGCCCATGTAACAATTGCTTCTTCAGCATAATGAAAAATTTTGGAACCAAAACCACCACCTACATCAGGAGCAATAACTCTTAGTTTGTGTTCAGGTAAACCTAATACAAAAGCACCCATTAACAATCTTATTACATGAGGGTTTTGACTTGTTGTATAAAGAGTATAATTACCCGTTGCATGCTCATAATCACCAATAGCTGCTCTGGTTTCCATAGCATTAGGGATTAATCTATTATTTCTTATATCAAGACTAGTTATATGAGCAGCATTTGACATCGCGGTGTCAACAGCTTCACTATCACCAATTTCCCAATCATAACAAATATTACTTTCTATCTCCTCATGAACTAGACCTTTAGAACTATCTAAGGCGTCATTCATATTAATTATAACCGGCTTTTCATCAAAACTGACTTCGATTAATTCAGCTGCATTTTTAGCCTCTTCTATGCTTTCTGCGATTATTACAGCCAAAATTTCACCTACATATCTTACTTTATCCTTTGCAATAGGAGGGTGCGCAGGTTCTCGCATTGGAGTTCCATCTTTAGAGTCAACTTGCCAACCACATGGAATACTTCCCACCTCCATATCAGTGCCTACAAATATTTTGACAACTCCTTTTGCATTAGAAGCATCTTTGACATCTATTTTAAAATTTGCATGAGCTGTATTAGACCTAAACATGTATGAGTAAGTTTGATTAGGCCTATTAATATCATCTGTATAATTACCTTCACCTACAAGAAATCTATAATCTTCTTTTCTTTTAACTGATACACCTATACCTGTTGCGCTTCCGTCTGGCATTTAACTATCTCCCCATTACTGTTGCAGCATCTTTGATTGATTTAACTATATTATGATAACCTGTACATCTACATATGTTACCCTCTAACCCCTTACGAATATCGTCTTCTGTCATTTTAGGATTATTTTCTACTAACTTAATTGCACTCATAACCATACCCGGAGTACAATAACCACATTGAAGCCCATGATTTTCATGAAAAGCTTGTTGCATAGGATGTAACTCGTCACCATTTGAAATACCTTCAATAGTTACAATTTCAGCCCCATCAGCTTGCACTGCTAGATAAGCACAAGATTTAACTGCGTCACCATTTAAATGAATTGCACAAGCACCACACTGAGATGTATCACAACCAATATGTGTTCCAGTAAGGTTTAAATTTTCTCTTATAAAAGTAGATAACAAAGTGTTTGGTTTTACATTTGCGTTTATCTCTTTACCATTTATCTTTAAAGATATTTCCATTAAAAGCCTCCCCCAAAAGCAATATTTTTTTTCAAAAATCTGCGACTTTAAAAAATTTTAATATGTGATAGATTAATCACAATTAAATTCTGCATAATTTTTATGCAAATAGCTATTTTTTTTTAGTTAACAAGATAAATACTTGACAAAATTGGGAGCATTTTATGCTTGAAATCAATAATATTACTAAGAAAGATCAGATTTCAGAAAGCCTTTCTGAAGTAGGATACATATCTAACGTCGGATTAAGTACTGCTATATATTTAACGCTAAAACTCAAAAAACCAATTCTTCTTGAAGGAGAAGCTGGTGTAGGTAAAACAGATTTAGCTAAATCATTATCAATAATATTAGATAAACCACTCATAAGGCTTCAATGTTATGAAGGTTTAGATATGGCTTCAGCTGCGTATGAATGGAATTTTGCAGCACAAATGATATCTATTCAAAAAGGCGATACAGAAAATATTTATTCAAAAAAATTCCTTCAAGAGAGACCTTTACTTAAATCTATTAATAATACTGATAACTTCCCTATTTTATTAATTGATGAAATTGACAGAGCTGACCCCCCTTTTGAAGCTTTTCTTTTGGAGATATTATCAGATTGGCAAATAACTATTCCAGAAATTGGTACCATTAAAGCCAAAGAGCCACCTATTGTTATTATTACTTCAAATAGAACTAGAGAAATACATGACGCATTAAAAAGAAGGTGCCTTTATCATTTCGTTGATTATCCAGATCTTGAACAAGAATTAAAAATACTTCAATCTAGAGTTCCAAATATTAGAGAAGATTTATCAGTTGCAATTGTTCATTTTGTTAAAGAATTAAGAAAAATTGAATTTTTCAAACAACCAGGAATTGCAGAGACAATTGATTGGGCTCAGGCAATGGTAGAGTTAAATTATATTACAATTGATCCTGAGGTTTTAGAGTCCACAATTGGAGCACTGTTAAAAAATCAAGATGACATTAGAAAATTAAAGGAAAGTGAAGCAGCTAAAATATTAACAATAATCCAAACTGAGATATCTCTAATTAATAGAAAGTAAGGTAAAAAATATTGAATTCAACACCTTCTATTGATAATAAAGAAACAAAACTTCTAGATAATATTTTACGTTTTATTAGATTACTTAGAAAATCTGGTGTTAAAGTTGGAAATAAATCTTCTATAGACACTCTTAAATCAATTAAAATTCTAAAAATTGGTAATAGAAAAGAATTTTATTGGGCACTCTTTTCAAACTTAATAAATAGAAATGAAGATAAAGAAATATTTGACCAATGCTTTTATTTATTTTGGCAAAATCCAAAAATAATGGAACAAATGTTTAATTTATTGTTACCACAAATAGGTAATCAGAAAGCACCAGAAAATAAAAAAGAAAAAACTATAAAACGAATTAATGACCTTATACAAAAACCAAGTATAGATAAAAAAGAAGATCAAAAAGACGAAGTAGTTTTTGATGCTCAGATGTCATGGTCAAATAAATCAACTATTAAATCAAAAGATTTTGAAATGATGTCTTTAGACGAAATAAATGTAGCTAAACAAGAAATAAAAAAATTATTAATAAACTTTAAAAAAGATAAAACACGACGATGGAATAAATTAGATAATGGCATGAAAATATCACCAAAGGAGACTATTAAAAAAGGATTGAAGAATAATGGGTTAATAAACTTGGTATACAGAGCAAGATTTAAAAAAAATAAACCATTAGTAATATTAATAGATATTTCAGGTTCAATGGAAAGTTACAGTAGAATTATGCTCTTTTTTAGTCACTTATTATTAGAAATTCATAAAAATATAGAAGTTTTTATTTTTGGAACAAAATTAACAAAAATAACCAAATTACTTAATAATAAAGATGTTGATTTTGCATTAGATAAGATTGGAATTTCAGTTACTGACTGGTCAGGAGGAACAAAGATAGCAAGTTCAATTCACGAGTTCAATCAGAAGTGGGCTAGAAGAACATTAACTCACAATCAAACTTTATTACTTATTTCTGATGGCTTAGAAAGAGATGATGAGAATAACTTAGCAACGGAGATAAAAAGACTGTCTATGTTTGCATCAAACTTAATATGGCTTAACCCATTATTAAGATATAAGGATTTTGAACCAAAAGTAAAAAGTATCCAGACAATTTTAAAAAGAGTTGATAGATTTATTCCTATTCACAACGTTAATTCAATTAAACACTTAGTTGAAAAAATTTTATAATTTAAGTTTAAAAATAATAAAGGATTATAAATTTGAAAATTGCTTGCTTACAAACTGAACCTAAAAGATCTATTAAAGAAGCTCTTGACGAAGCCTTGGATTTAGCATCCTTGGCAAAAAATGAGGATGTAAATTTTTTATTTTTACCAGAATACTGCGGCGGTATCAGTTCAAACGGTAAATTATATACTCCTCCTTCAGATAAAGAAAATAAACATTTATTTCTTCAAGAGTTGAGGCATTTTTGTAAAAAAAATTCTGTTTGGTGTTTGATTGGTTCAATTGCTATTAAATTAGACAATGATAAAATCGTAAATCGAAGTTTTCTATTAAATAATAATGGTGAAGTAGTAAGTAAATACGACAAAATTCATATGTTTGATATATTTGTTAATGGTGAAGAGCATTATGAAAGTAAAACAATAGATTCTGGTAATGAAGGGGTTTTAGTTAAAACAGATTATTGTAAAATCGGACTTAGTATCTGTTATGACATAAGGTTTCCAAATTTATATAGAAAGCTTGCTCAAAAAGGTGCTGAAGTTATAGCTATTCCAGCTGCATTTACTAAAACCACAGGTATAGCTCATTGGCATGTTTTGAATAGGGCGAGAGCAATTGAAAATGTTGCTTTTGTAGTTTCACCATGTGCAGCAGGTAAAATTCCCGGAGGTGGAGAAAGTTATGGTCATAGTTTGATAATAAATCCTTGGGGTGAAATTATAAAAGATGGTGGAGAAAATAGAGGTCTTATAACTACTTCGATTGACGTAAGTATTGTGGAGAAATACAGAAATCAGATTCCAAGTCTACAGCACGACAAAAAATTTATAATTAAAGAGTTTTAGTTTAATATTTATCAAAATATTATTTAAATATAAGCAAATACTCCGACACATTGCATTTTCCAAAAATGTAAAAAATCAAAAAAATATCCAATTTTCAGTTAATTTATCTCCATCTCTTCTATACATTGGTAAGTGTGTTTTAGATTAGGGAATTTTTACCACTAGGCAGTACAAGATATACCATTATGTTTTTTTACTGTGGCTATTATAATTTATATCTAAAAGACAGGTTAAATTGTTTAACAAGACACTTTTTTACCTGTAAACCTAGCTTTATGCTTCTTTGGTTTCTTCGCATTCTTAACAGCTAAATTAAAAAGGTTTTTTACTGCTAAACCTAGACTTGATTGAAGGCAATATTATCATTAATAAAGATATAATTAACATAATTAACGTCATTGGCCTTTCCCAAATAAAACCAATCCCATCATACAATTGTGTAGATCTAGAAAAATTATCTTCTAACATTGGACCTAAAATAAAACCTATCAATAATGGCGCAAGAGGGTAAGATGCAAATCTTAAAATTGTTGCTATAACCCCAAAAATTATTAATATCAGTAACTCAGTAGAATTGTTTTGGCCAATATATGCTCCCATTAATGTAAAAAATAAGATAAATGGAATTAAGTAAGTTCTTGGTATTGTTAAAATTTTTGCAATATATGGAATCAAAGGCAAATTTAAAGCTAATAGTATCAAATTTCCAATATACATAGATATTATAACTGACCAAAAAACGTCTGGCTGATCTATCATTAAACGTGGCCCTGGTGAAACATTTAGCGCTATTAAAGCACCTAACAAAATTGCTGTTGTGCCTGAGCCAGGAATACCTAATGTTAATAATGGAACAAATGATCCAGTACAGGCTGCATTATTAGCACTCTCAGGAGCAGCCAACCCTTTTATTGACCCTTTACCAAACATTTTCTTATCTTCATTTGATGCTATATTTCTTTCAACGGCATATCCTAAAAAAGAAGCAATTGTTGCCCCAGCTCCTGGCATAACTCCAATTAAAAAACCTTGAATAGATTGTCTCGATATAACAGGAAATATTTCTTTAAATTCTTTTTTTGTTATTCGTAAATCTTTTATTTCAGAATCTTTATTTTTTTTGGTTTCTGAACGGCTAGGATCTAACACTAAGAATAATGTTTCTGGTATAGCAAACATTGCCATCGCAATTGTAATAAAACCTATGCCCGACTGAAGGTCCATTATTCCCATTGTGAAACGAGGCATGTTAAATTGCGCTCCTTCTCCAATAGTTGCTAATATTAAACCTGTAACAGTCATTAGTAATGCCTTTGTCACTTGTCCCTTTCCTGCGAATGCAGCTATTGCAGATAGGCCAACTATCATCAAAGCAAAATACTCTGCTGAATGAAATAAAAGAGCAAAAGAGGCTAAAGTTGGTGCAAAAAAAACTAATAAAATTGCTCCTACAGTTCCACCAAAAAAGGAAGATATAGCAGCAATAGTTAACGCTTTCCCCGCTTTACCTTTTCTTGCTAATGGATAACCATCAAAACTAGTAGCAACAGTAGATGCCACTCCGGGCGCATTTATCAAAATGCTAGAAGTAGACCCTCCAAAAACAGCGCCATAATATACCCCTGCCAATAAAATTAGAGCAGTTGATGGATCACCTATAGATATAGCTATGGGTATCATAATTGCTATAATTGACATTGGACCTAATCCAGGCAACATACCAATAAATGTTCCTATAATACAGCCTCCAATAACCATAAATAAATTTTTGATAGAAAATGCTGTCTCTAATCCAATTAAAAAACCATCTAACATTTAAATAAAAACCTTTAAAAATAATGGATAAGGATTCATATAAATTCCTAGTACTTCATTTACTAGATACCAAATGCTTATTGTTGATATAAGAATAATAATTAAACATTTAACAAAGTTTCTTTCTCCAAGCAAAAAACTACTTAATGATAAAAAGAGAAAGGAAGAGAAAATGAAGCCCAAATACCTTAAATTCAAAGCATATAAAACCATTCCTAGTATTAATAAAATTACTTTAAAATAACTATGATTAGTAACTTTTTTATAATCTAAATTTTCAGAAGTGTTAACTTCATTTATTTCAATATTAAGTAAAATTAATATTGAAATAAAAAAACCAAAGGCAGCCAAAATTTTAGGAAATGTGGATGGCCAAACTGGATTTCTTTTAAGTATTGGTGGCAGTAATTCATCCATCGTAAAGAATGCTTCATAACCATATAGAATGAAAATCAAACATAAAATTAATGCAATATATTTTTCTAATTTCATTTTAAACCCCAAATGAATCTATCCAGAAGATACCTCCTGGATAGATGAGGAGGTATTTTTATAAAAAACCTAATTTTTTCATTAATGTACTCATTTCATTTTCTTGTTTTGCAAGAAAGGTTTTGAATTTATCACCTGGGTTATGGATGTTTTCCCAACCATTTCTAGATCTAACTGCTTCCCACTCAGGAGTATCATACATTTTTTTAATAGCTTTTTTGTAAGCTTCAAGTTTGTCATTTGGCAGACCTGGTGCAGCAAAAAAACCTCTCCAATTAACAAAGTAAGTGTCTATTCCTTGTTCTTTCATAGTTTTAGCATTATTAAAAGCGCTTACTCTTTTATCAGAAGTAACACCAATAATATTTACTTCACCTGCTTTAGCCATTGCAACAGCTTCAGAAAATCCAGTAGATAAAGCTTTAATTTCCCCAGATAACAAACCTGCCATGGCTTTTCCACCAGCATCATATGCTATATATTTAACATCATTAGGATTTGCTCCTGCTGCTTGCATTACCATTGCAGCCACTAGGTGGTCCATACCACCTGGAACAGAACCACCTCCAATGGCAACCTTTGAAGGATTAGCTTTATATGCAGAAACTAGACCTTTCATGTCTTTTATATCAGACTTAGTTGGCACTACTAATGCAGCATAGTCACCTATAGTTCCAGAGACTAATGTTAAATCACGAAAATTATGAGGAAACACTTTAGTTAATGATCTAAGAACTATTGGTGTAGAATTAACCATTAAAGTTCCATGGTTACTTTTTGCATTTTCAATCAGATAGCCAATAGCTTTTCCACCACCACCACCTGACATATTTTCATAAGTTGCTTTACCAACTAATCCTGATTTAGTTAGGGCTTCACCGGTACCACGCGCGGTACCATCCCATCCACCACCAGCACCACCAGGTATAAGGAAGTGTATTTTATCTAATACCTTATGACCATCTGCAAGAGATATAGTTGAAAACAAAGAAACACTTGTAGTTACAATTAAAGCGCTTAATGTATTCAGAGTTAATTTATATAAATTCATTTTGTTCTCCCAAATTTTATTAAACTTATATGATCTTTACATTTTTATTAAATATCATTAACCTTTCATGAAGCTTACACGAGTGAGAAATGAAAACATTAATTATTGAAGACACAAAAAAACTTGCCGACACTCTTCAAAATTTTTTCAGTATGAACGGAAATAATGCAGATATTTCTTATAATCTAGAAGATGCTTACCATTATGTAGAAATAACTCACTATGATATAATATTGTTAGATATTATGCTTCCTGATGGTGATGGACGTAATTTTTTACAGAAATTACGAAAAAAAAATAATTTAACACCTATTATTGTCATGACTGCTAAATTTGAAATTTCTGATAAAGTTGATATTTTAGATTTAGGTGCTGATGACTACATCATTAAACCATTTGAATTTATTGAATTGGAAGCTAGATGCAGAGCCGTATTAAGAAGAAAAAACAACAATCATCAACAATCTTTGGCATTTGGTAATGTTAATCTTTTTCCACAAACTGCAACTATAGAAATTAATGGTCATGCTCAATCTTTAAGAAATAGAGAATTACGATTATTAGAAATTTTTTTTAATTCACCAAATATCATTTTTTCAAAAAATCAAATAACTGATAGAATTTTTTCTATATCTGACATCGTATCTGAAAATGCAATCGAAGTTTATGTGGCACGCTTAAGAAAAAAAATTGAAAAAAGTAATATTATTTTAGAAACCATGAGAGGAATTGGCTATAAACTTACTACAAAAAATTAACTTTCCAAACCTCTCAATCAAGCAACGCTTAGTTCTCCAATTAGGTATAGTGACTATTTTAATTGCTTTCAGTTTATTTTTTTTAATAAAAAATATAACAAATCAAGTAATGACAACTACTCAAGATAGACTTTTAACTGCTTCTTTAAACTCTATAATTGATAAATTTTATACTTCAAACAAAGATATTAGCTTAGATTTACCTTATGATACATTTTCATTATTAGGAGCTATAAGTGAAGATAAATTATTTTATAAAATTGATTATAATGATAAATTTTTAACTGGTTATCAAAAATTTCCAATGGTTTTAAAATATGGTAATTTAAGAAAACCAATATTTTATAATTTAATATTTGAAAATGAAAAAATTAGAGTTGCGGCAATAAAACACTCTATTTATGTTAATGGTAAAAAAAACTTACTATTCATACAAATTGGACAAACATTAAACTTTCAATCAAGTATCTCAAGTCAAATTACAAATAATTTATTACTCATTATTCTAATTTTCATGGTTTTATCTATTATTTTAGTTTTATTGGCTACTCGCATAGCATTACAACCAATAACATTACTAGCTAATGATTTAAATAAAAGAAAACCAAACGATCTAACGCTTGTTAAAAATAATGTACCAATAGAATTAGCACCTCTTATTTTATCTTTAAACTCTTTTGTAAAAAAATTTAGAGGTGTTTTGAGAACAACTGAAACTTTTGTTGCTGAAGCAGCGCATCATATAAGAACACCTTTAGCTATAGTAAAGTCAGAAAGTGAAATTGCATTTTTAAAATCAAAAACAAAGAGTAATAGAGCGCATTTAAGAAATATAATTAGATCAATTGATGAGACCAATCGTTACACAACTCAATTATTAGACAATGCCATGGTTTTGTACAGATTAGAAAAACTCGAAAAAGAAAACTTTTCAATTACAAAATCTTTAGTCCATTTAATAAATGTATTTAAACCCGCGGCTGAACTAAAAGATATTAACTTTAGTACAACCTTTAATTTTAAAAGTAAATTTATAGTTACAGATAAACTTTTATTTGAAACAGCCATAAGAAATTTAATTGATAATTCAATCAAATATGCTCCAATAGAAACCAATATCAATTTGGATTACAAATTTTTTAATAATGTCCATGAAATAAAAATCAACAATCAGATTAATAAAAAGTTAAATACTTCAAAATCTACACTTTTTAAAAGATTTTATAGAGGTCAAAATTCCAAAAATATTGTTGGTTCTGGACTAGGCTTAAGCTTAGTTAATGAGATCATTTTAGGGTTAAATGGACAATTTAAAATATTAAAATATAAGGAGAAAGAATTTTGTATTTCAGTTCAATTTTTTTGCTAATATTTTTGATTACTTTTAAAGCAAATTCATTAGTTATTGAGACTATTAACGAATATGGAGCAAAAAAAAAATATCCAGATTTAAATATTCTATCTTCAACTGATGTAGAAGTTTTTGAACCTTTAATAAAGATGTTTGTAAAAAACAACAAGCAAATCAGAGTTCGTTATGTTACTGCATCAACAAGTGATATTTATAAAGAAATTAAAAACTCTAATAAGAGTAATTTTGATTTAGTGATTTCTTCTGCAATGGATCTTCAAATGAAATTAGCAAATGATGGATTTGCTATTGATATAGAAAATATTAAAAAATCACCAATACCAGAATGGAGCATGTGGCGAAAACAAATTGTTGGATTTTCGATAGAACCAATAGTAACGGTGATTTCAAAAGCTGATTTTAATATCAAAATACCTAAAACTAGAAGAGATTTAATATCTATATTAAGAAATAATCCTAAAAAATTTTATAAAAAAATTATTACATATGACATTAACAAATCAGGTGCGGGTTTTCTTTTTGCTTCTCAAGACGAACGTCAATCTGAGAGCTTTTGGAGACTTGCTGAGGTGATGGGTAGCTTGAAAACAAGAGTAGTCTGTTGTTCAAGCAAAATGCTGGATGCTGTTAATTCACGAGAGAGCTATATAGCTTACAATATAATTGGTTCATATGCAGAACAAAGAGCAAGGAAGCACAAAAACTTAATTGTAGTTTACCCTTATGATTATACATTATTATTACTTAGATCTGCGATTATTCCCAAAAACTCAAAAAACTATGCAAACGCTAACATATTTCTTAAGTTTTTATTAAGCAAGCCCGGACAAAGAATTTTGGAACAAAAGGGAATGTTATCTATTAAAAATAAAAAAATTTTTAAGAAGGGTAATATAAAATTAATAAGATTAGACACAGGGTTACTTGTATACTTAGATAAATTAAAAAGAGAAAGATTTTTGAGCGAATGGAATGAAGCTTTATTTCAATAATATTAACATTAGTTAAAAAGACTATTTCTGATCTGTCATACTATTCAGTTTTCTTCTTAATTTTTTTCAGTCTTATAAATTGATTTAAATGATTTATTAGTTGTAAAACTTTGAATCCAACTTTAAGCATCTTCTTTTGTGCTTTACCTGCTACTTTTTATCTTTATTTTTTGACCAAATTCATTATTACTTTTATAAAGAATTATGAATTTATATATTATACAACTTGATTGGAAGATTTTAATTGAAATATCAAGTAAACAAACCAGTTAAATTTAAAGATCATTTTTCTTTCTTTGAAGATCGTTCTGCATGGAATGGTGAGTATAGAAAAACCAAAAATGGATGTTTCCCATCCTTTTCCGGAAATTTTAGGCAAACAAATCTAAAAAGTTATAAAAATTATATCAAACCAGAAAGTAACTATGCCCAACAATACTGTTTTAGCGGTATATATATGATATTTTTTACTAATCGAAAACTGTACTATGTTGGAATTGCCAGTGATAATATTCAAGATAGGCTAAGTAAACATATTGTTAAAGTTTTTGGAAGTTATTTAGGACAAGGCATAAACCATACTAATGAAAGAGATAAGGGCTGGAGATCTATAGCTAAAGAAATATTAACGAAAAATACAAATTATAAACTTGATGATTGCTATATAGTTACTATCAATCCAATTGATAAAAATCTTATCGCGGAAGTTAGTTATAAAGATAAATTACAATACATTGAAAAAGAATTAAGTAACCAACACCACAGAATGATAGAATTAATTATAAAATCAATAGATTACAATTCAACAAATAATGACTGGATTAGTTTTAATAAAAAAAACAAAGGGTTAGAGCATGAATATCAATTATTACATTGGGGAAAATAGAGCAACTATTAATTCCATATTTTTATACTTTTAAACCCATCAAAAATATTTTTTTTAATTTCTTCTGAAGTTACGTCAAATTGCATTGCAATTTCATCTAATGAATGCGTCGTGTTCATACCATACCCATATCTAAAACGGACACACCTTTGTTGTCTTGGTGTCATAAGGTCAAATAAATAATTAATATTAGTTCTAAAAATTCTTGGCAAACTAAGTGATCGCATTAATATCAAAATTTCTTTGATTTTAAAATTTTTATGATCCCCTTGACTGTTTAGTATAAATAAGCAGACTTCAAATAATCCTCTACTAGAATAAAAATTGATGATGTCTTCTAACTCGTCAGGTTTATATTCAGATGAAAATGATGGGGCTTTTATTCCAGAACGAAATTCTTTTAATAAATTATCAATTAACAAAAATATTCTATCTTCAGAGATAGAAAAAAATTTATCTAAATTAGTATTATTAAAGTATATCAATCCTTCATAACATAAATTTTCAACAGCTTCGTAGTTTTGAGACACTAATTCTATAATTGCTAATTTTGAACGCCATTCATTTATTGTTATCTCATTTGTATATTTTCTTTCTGAGTTAGAAATTAGTTTTTTAAATATTTTTTTAGCTTCTTGAAAATTTCCAAGCTCAAATTCAATGTTACCTTCAATATGAAGAGCTTTTGTGGTTCTCTCATCATTAAAACTAAATAATGACAACATTTCTTTATAAACTTCTTTGATAATTAATTGTGCATCTTTTAGTTTCATATCAAAATATAATCTGTTAGCCAGATTAAGTTTTAATGCTAATGAGGTGGGATGATTTTCTCCTCTAGTTTTAATTGAAAGATCACATACTTCTTTCAGTAAGTCTGAAATACTCTCTATAGATTTTTTATTTTCTATAATATTTAAGTTACCAACTTCTGGATATGATACATAAGGGTTTTGTAATAATTTTGGTAAAAAATTACTTTGGAGACCATATTCATTAGATATAAAGCTCAAAGAGTGACGAAAAATATCTGGACCAATTAAAGAAAGTTCATTGTCATTAGTAACTCCCCACATCCCAAAAAATTGTGAATCAGGGTATTTTGGGTTATAGAATAAATGTGATTCATCCCGCTTATTATCGGTATTTTGTCCATCCATCAAGGCATAAAATGATGATAAACGGTTTAAAGACATAATAGTTTCTATATTCGTCCCACCCAAATTATATATATGTAATCTACAAATTCTAGCACTAAGCTCAACTCCTGAGTGGCAAAGTCTAGATAAAAGAAAAAAATCTAACAGCTTTTTACAGACTATTTTGGGGCTAAAAACACCTATTTTTGACCTATTTTTTAGGTATGTATTAGGTATCAAATAGGTACATTTTAGGGATTGGTGTTTTAAATTAGGTAATGTTTTCAATGAGTTGTTGGCTAAGTCATTGTATTTGTTACCACAATCCATTAGAGGAAAAGTGGTGAGCGCGACAGGATTCGAACCTGTGACCCATTGATTAAAAGTCAATTGCTCTACCAACTGAGCTACGCGCCCTAAGACAAAAATGAAACTATTTGATAATAGTATTATAATCAAGTTTTAAGTTATAAATTTTCTTATTTTTTTTACTTTTTTTTAACTTCTATTGCCTTCACAACATTTTCTGGAACAAAAGAGCTAATATCACCGTCTAAAAGTGCAATTTCCTTAACAAAACGCGAAGCAACAAATTGATGTCTTTCCGATGCAGTTAAAAAAACTGTTTCAATATCACTTGCTAACCTGGCATTCATCCCAGCCATTTGAAATTCATAATCAAAGTCTGAAACTGCTCTCAATCCTCTTATAATCATAGTAACAGAATTTAATCGAGCAAAATCTATGAGTAAGTTATTAAAACTTTTAACTTTTATTTCTCCAAAATTTCTTGATTTATTCTCAGATTTTATTTTAATTGAATCTTCTAATAAAGATTTTCTTTTAGAAACGTTAAAAAAAGGGTTTTTACCAATATTTTCCGCTACACCCACTATTAATAAATCACATAAAGAACTTGCTCTATAAATAATATCTAGGTGACCGTTAGTAACGGGATCAAAAGTACCTGGATATAATGCAATTCTTTTCAAATTAAATCTCTATAAATTTAACTGTCATTTTTATTTTCGGCATCATTTATTTCAGTAGTATCTCGGTCTTCAACTTCATCATCGTCGTCATCATCACTCTCATTTAAAAGTGCGACTGACACAACTTTTTCATCATTATCAACATCAAATAATGTTACACCCTGCGTCTTTCTACCAGCAACTCTGATTGAATCACCTTCTCCACCATGAACCCTAATTCTTATTAATTTACCTGAGTTTGTAACTAGCATTATTTGGTCATCTTCAGAAGCCACATAAGAAGCAACTACAGGACCATTTCTAGTTGAACATTCAATGTTGGCAACACCTTGACCACCTCTATTAGTCTTTCTATAGTCTTCAATAGGAGTTCTTTTTCCAAAACCATTTTCAGTGACTGATAATACAAACCTTTTTTCTTCATTTGGTATTAGTGACATTGACACAACAAAGTCATTTGGCTTTAACCTTATCCCTCTTACACCAGAAGATCCTCTACCAACAAAAACTCTAACATCATGAACATCAAACCTTATTGCTTTACCAAGTCTTGTTGCTAAAAGTATGTTATCTTTTTCACCACATGGAATAACAGAAACGAGTTCATCATTTTCATTTAACTTCATTGCGATTTTTCCATTTTGCCTAATATTAGTGAAGTCACTAAGTTGATTTCTTCTAATATTACCATTCTTTGTAGCAAATATAATTTGTAACTTTTCCCATGAGCTTTCATCTTCAGGCATTGGCATTACAGTATGAATTTTTTCTTCTTGCTCTATAGGCAACAGGTTTATCATCGGTTTACCAAGAGCTTGGGGAGCAGATTCTGGGAGTTTATAACATTTTAATTGATAAACCATGCCTGAAGAAGTAAAAAACAGGATTGGTGTATGAGTATTTGTTACAAAGAGTGAAGTTACAGTATCTTCATCTCTCATTTTCATACCAGATCTTCCTTTTCCGCCTCTTCTTTGTGCTTTATAAGTAGATAATGATACTCTTTTTATATAACCTCTATGACTTACCGTAACGACCATGTCTTCTTTTTGAATTAGGTCCTCATCATCATGGTCAACTGCGCTATCATTGATTTCAGTTCGACGAGGGTCGTCAATCCTTTTTAACACCTCATCAAGCTCAGTTTGTATAAGATTTGTTAATCTAGATTTATCAGATAAAATTATTAAGTGCTCTTTTATTTGCTCAGATAATTCTTCTGTTTCTTTTTCTAATTTATTTCTCTCCATTCCCGTCAATCTTTGAAGCCTAAGTTCTAAAATAGCTTTTGCCTGCAAAACTGATAAATTATAAACTCCATCAATAATTTGGTGACTTGGATCATCTATTAAATCTATAAAACCCTGAACTTCTTTGGCAGGCCATGATTTTGAACATAATAAATTTCTAGCATTTTCAGGGTCAGATGAAGTTTTAATTAGCTCTATAATTTCATCTATACTTGTAATAGCGACCATTAATCCAGCTAAAATGTGAGCTCTATTGCGGGCTTTATTTAAAAGAAATTTAGTTCTTCTTGTTACAACCTCAAATCTAAAATTAATAAATGCATTAAGTATTTCTAGCAAGCCCATTTGTTTCGGTTTACCGTGATCTAAGGCAAGCATATTTACAGGAAAACTAGTTTGTAATCTAGTATGTCTCCATAATTGATTAAGAACTACATCGCCCTGTGAATCTCTTTTGATTTCAACTACAATCCTCATTCCATTTCTGTCAGATTCATCTCTTAAATCAGATATTCCTTCAATAGTTTTATCTCTTACTAATTCGCCAATTTTCTCTAAAACTAAAGCTTTATTAACTTGAAAAGGGATTTCTGTAATTATAATTACTTCTCTATCAGCATTCTTACCAGTGAGGA
This sequence comes from Candidatus Levibacter sp. Uisw_134_01, assembly GCF_047717795.1. Lineage (GTDB taxonomy): Bacteria > Pseudomonadota > Alphaproteobacteria > Puniceispirillales > Marisalimonadaceae > Marisalimonas. The sequence continues at coordinate 1,154,444 of NZ_CP159808.1, forward strand.
TAATTTCTGCTCTTGATCGCATTATAACACTGCCTCTTCCAGTCTTGAAGGCTTCTTTAATGCCTGATCTTCCCATTATCAAAGCTGCAGTGGGAAAATCCGGCCCAGGTATAATTTCCATTAATTCATCTAAACTTAAATCAGGGTTATCTATAAGTGCTTTACATGCCCTTATCACTTCACCGGGATTATGAGGTGGAATATTTGTTGCCATTCCAACTGCAATTCCGCCAGCTCCATTGACAAGCATATTAGGAAATTCTGCCGGAAGGACAGATGGTTCAGATTGAGATTCGTCATAATTAGGTATAAAATCAACAGTATCTTTATCGATATCTCTCAATAAATTCTCTGATGATCTAGCAAGCCGAGACTCAGTATATCTCATAGCGGCGGGAGGATCACCATCTACTGATCCAAAATTTCCTTGACCGTCAACCAGCATTAATCTCATTGAAAAATCTTGGGCCATTCTTACCATTGAATCATATATCGCAGTATCACCATGAGGATGATAATTACCCATAACATCACCAACAACACGTGCAGATTTTCTATATGCTTTAGACCAATCATACCCTCCCTCAATCATTGCATATAGTATTCTTCTATGTACAGGCTTAAGACCGTCTCTTACGTCTGGTAGAGCACGAGATACAATTACGCTCATAGCGTAATCTAAATAGGATTTTTTCATTTCATCTGTAATAGATATCAATGATTGATTTAAAGATTTATTATCTTCATCAGACACAAAAAACTCCTAATAAATTTTATTTAATACAATATATTGTAACTTTTATTTTAAACTATAACAATATCTATTAATTAATGTAACTTGTATATTAATTTAGAATGGTATTTCATCATCTAAGTCAGACGCAATATTAGATGCCGAAGCATCATTTGACCCTTGGAAGCCTGATTGATCAATTTGTGTGTTATTATTATCATTATTAATAGAACTATCTGGCCTTGAACCTAATAGAGTAAGCTCACCTCTATATCTTTGCAAAACAACTTCTGTTGTATATTTTTCTTGGCCTGATTGTTGGTCTGTCCATTTTCTAGTTTGAAGTTGACCTTCAAGATATACGGTGCTTCCTTTTTTTAGATATTGCTCTGCAATTCTGCCTAAGGCATCATTGAAAATAACTACTCTATGCCATTCAGCCCTTTCTCTTTGCTCACCAGTGTTTTTATCTTTCCACCTATCAGATGTAGCAACACTCAACTGAACTATTTTATCACCATTTTGCATAGCTCTAACTTCTGGATCTCGGCCTAAGTTTCCGACTAACGTTACCTTATTTACACTTCCACTCATAAAAAACACTCCATAAAATCTAATATTACTATAGAACAGTATAACATTAAAAAAAACATAAATTTAATCTTTTTGGTTGACTTTTTAGTGTTCAGAGCTAACTAAATGGAAGGTTAGTTTATGTTATACAAGGGTTAAAGTATTTAATGTCCAAAACAGTTCAAATGAAACAATTTCTTAAGGTACGTGGTGCTAATGAGCACAATCTACAAAATGTTGATATTGACATTCCAAAAGATCAGTTAATAGTCATGACTGGTGTATCAGGGTCAGGTAAGAGTTCACTTGCTTTTGATACAATATATGCAGAAGGACAAAGACGTTATGTTGAGTCTCTTTCAGCTTATGCAAGACAATTTCTTCAAATGATGCAAAAACCTGATGTGGAGTCAATAGAAGGATTATCCCCTGCTATTTCAATCGAACAAAAATCTACAAACAAGAACCCAAGATCAACAGTTGGTACTGTAACAGAAATATATGATTACATGAGACTATTATGGGCAAGAATTGGCGTGCCTTACTCTCCCGCAACTGGGTTACCAATAGAAAGTCAAACGGTAAGCCAAATGGTTGATAAAATCTTTAAAAAAGAAAATGATAGTAAAATATATCTTCTTGCACCAATTGTTAGAGGTCGTAAAGGAGAATATAGAAAAGAATTTATTGAATTAAGAAAAAAAGGATTTCAAAGGCTTAGAATTAATGATGAGTTTTATGATATTGAAGACATACCTGTTCTTGATAGATATAAAAAACATTATATCGAGGTAGTTGTAGATAGATTAGTTATAAAAAAATCTACTGAGGAAGATAACAAAGACTTACTTCAAAGGTTAGCTGACTCAATTGAAATTACCCTACAACTGTCAGATGGGCTACTTTATACTTTAGATGTAGACAGCAATGAAAAAGAAGTTTTTTCATCTAACTTTTCTTGTCCTGAAAGTGGCTTTACCATAGATGAAATTGAACCAAGAATATTTTCATTTAATAACCCAGCAGGTGCATGTGATAAATGTGATGGATTAGGTAATGCTGTAGCATTTGACTTAGATCTTGTGGTACCTGATCAAAATATTACTTTCAGAGACGGAGCCATTGCCCCTTGGTCAGTGAATACAAGTAAACTTTATATTCAAACATTAGAATCCCTTGGTAGACATTATAAATTTAACATTGATGATAAATTTTCAGACATTCCAGAAGAAACAAAACAAAAAATTTTATATGGTTCTGGAGATGATAAAATTGAAATAATCTATAATGATGGAACTAGAGTTTTCAAATCAAATAAAGCTTTTGAAGGTATAATTCCAAATTTAATCAGAAGATTAAAAGAAAGTGAAAGTAAATGGGTTAAAGAAGAACTGGGAAGATACCAATCAGATAAAGACTGTGAAAAATGTAATGGCAAAAGATTAAAGTTAGAAACTCTATGCGTCAAAATCAATGAACATGACATCGCTGATGTATCACGTCTAACAATAGAAGAAGCTAGAGAGTGGTTTTTAAATTTAAACCAAGTGTTAAACGAACAAGAACTAGCTATCTCAAAACAAGTTTTAAAAGAAATAAATGATAGGTTAGGATTTCTAACAAGCGTAGGCTTGTCATATTTATCAATTTCTAGAAATAGTGGCACTTTATCAGGTGGTGAAAGTCAAAGAATTAGATTAGCTAGCCAAATAGGCTCAGGACTTTCTGGTGTGCTTTATGTACTTGACGAGCCAAGTATCGGACTGCATCAAAGAGATAATGAACGATTATTACACACCCTTCAAAAACTAAGAGATTTAGGCAACACAGTTATTGTAGTTGAACATGATGAGGAAGCTATTTTAATTGCTGATCATGTAATAGATATTGGACCAGGAGCTGGGATTAATGGCGGAAAAATTATAGCTCAAGGAACACCTAAAGAAGTTAAAGAAAATAAAAATAGTATTACAGGAAATTATTTATCAGGCATTAAAAGCATAGCAATTCCAAAATCTCGAAGGAAGATAAATCCAAATAAAAATATAACTTTAAGAGGCGCTTCTGGTAATAATCTTCAAGACATTGATGTAGAGTTTCCTCTTGGAATATTAACATGCGTAACGGGAGTTTCTGGAGGTGGCAAATCAACTCTAGTTATACAAACACTGCAAAGAAGTTTATCTAAAATATTAAATGGTAACAGTTCAATACCATCACCCTATAAGTCTATAAGTGGAATATCTCAAATTGATAAAATTATCGATATTGATCAATCACCTATAGGACGGACACCAAGATCAAATCCCGCTACATATACAGGTGCTTTTAATCATATAAGAGATTGGTTTGCTGGATTGCCGGAAGCTAAGGCGAGAGGATACTTACCAGGTAGATTTTCTTTTAATGTCAAAGGAGGAAGGTGTGAAGTTTGTCAAGGAGATGGCGTAATCAAAATTGAAATGCATTTTTTGCCTGATGTTTATGTACAATGTGACCAATGTAAAGGCAAAAGATATAACAGAGAAACTTTAGAAGTTAAATGGCGAGATAAATCTATATCTGATGTTCTTGATATGACAGTGTCTGAAGGGACCGAACTTTTTAAGGCTGTACCTTTAATTCATGAAAAATTAGAGACTTTAGAAAGAGTTGGCCTTGGTTACATTAAAATTGGACAACGTTCTACTACACTATCAGGCGGAGAAGCTCAAAGAATAAAACTGGCAAAAGAGCTCTCTAGGAAAGGAACTGGCAGAACTATTTATATTTTGGACGAACCAACTACAGGCCTTCATTTTCATGATATAAAAAAATTATTAGAAGTTATGCAAGAGCTCGTTGATAATGGCAATACAATGATTGTAATAGAACATAATTTAGACGTTATTAAAACAGCTGACCATGTAATTGACTTAGGTCCTGAGGGGGGAGATAAAGGCGGATATATTGTTGCTAAAGGAACGCCAGAAGAAGTTTCAAAAGTAAAAGAAAGTCACACTGGAATTTTTTTAAAAAAGCTATTAAATAGTTTAAAATAATATGCAAACATTCAAAAAAATTAACATTATAGGTGGAGGATTAGCCGGATGCGAGGCAGCCTTCCAGATTTCCAAATATGGAATACCAATAAACCTCTATGAGATGAGACCTAAGGTCAAAACGGAAGCTCACAAGACAGATTTTTTGGCAGAATTAGTATGCTCTAATTCTTTTAGATCAGATGATAAAGAGTTCAATGCCGTTGGGGTTCTTCACGAAGAATTGAGGATAGCAGACTCTCTTATAATGAAAACTGCCGACTTAAACAAAGTTCCAGCTGGTTCAGCATTAGCTGTTGATAGAGATAATTTTGCAAAAAAAATTCATAAAACCATCTCAAACATTAAAGAAATCAATGTTATCAACAAAGAAATTAAAAACTTAGACGAATTTAATGATGAAATAGTTATTGTAGCAACAGGACCACTTACATCTAAAGAACTAGCAAAAAATATAAAAATTAAAACACAAGAAAATTCTTTAGCTTTCTATGATGCTATAGCACCAATTGTTTATAAAGAAAGTATAGACATGAGCATTGCATGGAAACAATCACGATATGATAAAGGTGAAGGAGATGATTATATAAACTGCCCTTTATCAAAAGAACAATATTATCAATTTGTTAATGCTATAAAAGATGCTCCGAAAATGGAATTTAAAGAGTTTGAAAAAACACCTTTTTTTGAAGGCTGTATGCCAATTGAAGAAATTGTCAGAAGAGGAGATGAAACATTAAGATTTGGGCCCATGAAGCCTATAGGATTAACTAACCCACATAAAGATGAAGAACCGTATGCAATAGTTCAACTTAGACAAGATAATAAATCAGGTTCTTTATATAATATAGTAGGCTTTCAAACTAAAATGAAACATGGTTCTCAAAAAGATGTTTTTAGAACAATACCAGGTTTAGAAAAGTCAGAATATGCCCGGTTAGGTGGACTTCATAGAAACACATTTATTAAATCTCCTAAAATTCTAGATTCTTTCTTACGTTTAAAGAGTTGCCCAAACATCATTTTTTCTGGGCAAATAACCGGAGTAGAAGGATATGTTGAATCATCTGCAATTGGTTTGATGTCAGGTTTAATAGCAGTTAATGATTTTAACAACACTAACTTTGAATTACCTCCAGAAAATACTACTCATGGAGCGTTATTGAAGCACATAACTTTAAACGCTAACCCTGAGACCTTTCAACCTATGAATATTAATTTTGGTCTAATGCCTGATGTAAACAATAATGAGAATGTAGATGGGAAAAAAAGAAAGTATTTAAAAGGAAGAGATAAAAAAAGAATTCAAGCAGCAGAATCCCTTAATGCCTTTAAAGAGTGGATTAATAAGATAAAAAATTAATTATTTCTTTCATATTCAGGTACATTCTTTTCATCCTGAATTTTTTCTCCTTTGTCTATATTAAAAAAAGTCAATATAGCTACAGCTACAAATATTGAGGAAAAAGTTCCAATTAATACACCCCAAATCATTGCTAAAGAAAAATCAGATAGAACGGCTCCACCAAAAAAGAAAATAATAAACAATGCAACTAATGTTGTAACAGAAGTTATAATAGTCCTAGATAAAGTTTCATTAATAGATTTATTATAAATAAAGTAATGATCCTTTGATTTATAACGTCTTAAATTCTCTCTGACACGATCAAAAATCACAACTGTATCGTTAATAGAATAACCAGCTGTAGTTAAAATAGCAGCTATTGTAGCAAGGTTAAATTCTAATTGAAGAATAGAAAAGAGCCCAACAGTAGTAACTACATCATGAGTTAAAGCTATTATTGCGGCTATTGAAAATTGCCACTCAAATCGAAACCAAATATAAACCATGATTGATATTAAGGCTAAACCAACAGCCAACATACCAGCTGTTTTTAATTCGTCACCAACTACAGGACCAACAAATTCTGACCTTCTAATTTCATAATCTTTATTTGTAATTGATTTGACTTTTTCAATCATTGCTATTTGTTGTTTTTCGTCACCTTCTTGTTTTTGAATTCTAACTAAAAAATCTACATCTTTACCAAAATTTTGTATAGAAACTTCACCAGCCTCTAATGTAGATATTTTACTCCTCAGGTCATCAATATTCGATGAATTAATATTTTTACTTCTTAACTCTAATAAAATTCCACCTTTGAAATCAATTCCATAATTTAAGCTATTAACGAACAAGCTTAAAAGAGTACCTAGAATAATAATAGTAGAGAAAATAAAAGCATAATTTCTTAACTTTAAAAAATCCAAATTTGTATTTGATGGTACCAATCTTAATAATTTCATAGGTGCTACCTTAAAATTTAATTTTATTAATATCTTTTTTCTTTGTGTAAAATAAAACAAGATATTTAGTTATAATTATTGCAGTAAACATTGAAGTAGCTATGCCTATCATTAAAGTAACCGAAAAGCCCTTTATAGGACCGCTGCCAAACGAAAACAATGCAAGAGCTGCAAATAAAGTTGTTAAATTAGCGTCAATTATAGTTGAAATAGCTCTTTGAAAACCAGCTTCAACAGCGTCAGAAACATTTCTACCTACATTATATTCTTCTTTAATTCTTTCAAAAATTAATACGTTAGCATCAACAGCCATACCCATTGTTAAAACAATACCTGCAATTCCTGGTAAAGTTAATGTGGCTTGAATTAAACTTAACAATGCAATTATAAAGATAATATTACACATTAAAGCAATATTAGCTAACAAACCAAAGATACCATATGTTATAAACATAAATATCATCACGGCAATCAAACCTACAATACTGGCTATTTTACCAGATTGAATTGAATCCGCTCCTAGACCAGGTCCAACTGAGCGTTCTTCTAGAATAATCATTGGAGCAGGTAAAGCACCGGATCTTAAGACCAATGCTAAATCATTTGTTTCTTGCGTAGAAAAATTACCAGTAATTTGTCCACTTGAGAAGATTTGTGATTGAATAACTGGTGCGCTAACAACCTTACCATCTAGAACTATAGCAAAAGCTCTTCCAATATGCTTGCCAGTTACCCTTCCGAATTTCTTACCTCCAAGAGCAGACAATTGAAAAGATACTGATGGACTATTATTTCTATCAAATGTTGGATTTGCATCCTTTAACATCTCGCCTGAGACCATTACCCTTTTATTTATCATGTAAAAAAGATCAGGATCTTTGTCATCTTCAAGTATTGTATAACCAGGTGGTGCTTTTGAATTTATATTAATATCCTCTGAAGAGATAGAAGGATGAGCTAATTGAAAATTTAATTTTGCAGTTTTGCCTAGTAATTTTTTAATACGGCTTGGGTCATCAAGTCCAGGTAATTGAACTATAATCCGATCAATTCCTTGTTGTTGTATACTTGGTTCGTTAGTACCTGATTCGTCAATTCTTCTTCTAACTATCTCAATAGCTTGAGCCATTGTTGATTTAATGATTTTTTTCTTATTAATATCTGAAAATTCAATAAAAAAAGTGCTGTCATTAATTTTTACAATTAAGTTTTCATCTATATTTAATATTGTCGACTTAATTTTATCATTTAGAATTGAACCTCTTTTTTGAAAAGAAATCTTTTTATCCTTAACACTTAATTTTTTATATCCAATTTTAGATTTTCTTAAAGCTGATCTAATATCTGATAGTAATGTTTCTAATTTTTCTGAAAAAACTATGTCCATATCTGCTTTAAGTAACAGATATGATCCACCTTTTAAATCTAATCCAAGGTTAATGGATTTACCTGGCAAGAAACTAGAAGAGGTGTTTTTTACTGAGCTATTTAAAAAATTGGGTATTGCATAAGCTATACCTAAGAAAATTAAAAAAAGCAGAAATGCAGCTCTTATTTTAGATAAATTTTTCATTATTACTCAATATAGATAGAATTCACAAGGATTTTAGGACATATATATTATTTTTTGACTTTAGATTTAGTTTTAGGCTTCTTAGGAGCAGACTTTAATTTTTCTTCACCTCTTACTTCTGAAATCATTTGTCTCGCAACATCAACTATAACATCTTTAGATATTTCTACACTTACAGTTTCAGAACCTTCATTGGCCTTTGAAATAACGCCCAAAATACCCCCAGCTGTTAAAACTTTATTGCCTCTTTTTAAGTTTTCAACCATTAATTTGTGTTGCTTAACTCTTTTTTGTTGAGGTCTAATAAGTAAAAAATAGAATATAATGAAAATGAGAACAAAAGGAAGAAGACCTTGCAGAGAAAACCCTCCGGCTCCTCCTGCTGCGGATTGAGCAAATGCACTTGAAATCATGAGTAACTCCTAGAAAGTAAAATTAATAATATCTTATATAAAAAAAAAACATAAACACCATAGATAAAATTTAAAATATATATATATTGCTATTTTTATGATTTACTTAGGTTAATTCAAAAATGATTGATGAAAATTCGAAACATTTATTAGAACGAATTGCAAATGCCTTAGACAGAATGGCTCCTGCAGAAAAGAAAATTAATAACTTAGATAAAAGTGAAGGTTTTATTTATGAATCTAAATCAGGTTTAGTTAGACCAATCCTAGAAATTAATAGAATACCAATTGAACTTCTCCAAGGTATAGCCTCACAAAAGCAAACATTGTTGGATAATACAATTAGCTTTGCCAATGACTTGTCTGCCAACAATGCTTTATTATGGGGAGCCAGGGGGACAGGTAAATCATCATTAGTTAAAGCAGTACATGCAGAAGTTATATTAAAAACAAAATCTGAACAGCTAAAATTAGTAGAAATTCACCGTGAAGATATTGCAGAATTACCCGAACTATTGTCACTTTTATCAAACTATAAAAAATATAAATTTATTTTATTATGCGATGATTTATCTTTTGATGCCGGCGAAAATACATACAAAAGTCTTAAGGCTGCCTTAGATGGTGGAATTGAAGGAAAACCTAATAATGTTATATTTTATGCAACATCTAACAGAAGACATTTAATGCCTAGAGATATGATGGAAAATGAGCAATCAACTGCAATTAATCCATCTGAATCAGTAGAGGAAAAAGTTTCATTATCTGATAGATTTGGACTTTGGATAGGGTTTCATAACATGTCTCAAGATGTTTATTTAGAAATTGTTTTCGCCTATTGTAAAGAATTCAAGATTAGCCTTGAGCAAAATATTTTAAGGTCTCAGGCATTAGAATGGTCCATAACAAGAGGCGCCCGATCTGGTAGAGTAGCTTGGCAATTTATTCAAGACATAGCAAGCAAACAAAAAGTAAAGATTAATTAATCTATATAACTGTTGGGATTAACAGGGTTTCTTTTATATCTAATCTGGAAATGCAAAACATCTTCACTTAAAGAACTGTAACCTATAACTTGTTTTTTTTTCACTGACTGGCCTTGTTTAACATTATATTTAGCAATGTTTGAATAAGCTGTTAACCAACCGTCATCATGTTTTATAAGAATAAGATTTCCAAATTTTTTTATTTGAGAACCAACAAAAGCTATTTTTCCACTATGAGAGGAATATATAGGTGAATTATTATTTAATTTTATATCTATACCATCGTTATGTTGACCTTTGCCAAAGCTGCCATAGCCTTTAATGATTTTACCTTTAGCAGGCCATATAAAATTTGGAGCATTTTTAATTTTTTTTGCTTCATTAGTTTTATAATTTTTTTTACTTGGTTTAACGTTATAAATTTTTTTATCTATAATTTGATCTATTAGGGAATAATTCCTTTTAACTGGAATTAAAATTTTATTCCCAACTTTTAATATATGATTTTGTTTTAACTTGTTAAGACTTAATACGTCTAATTTGTTTACTGCAAATCTCAAAGAGATTTTATCAAGTGTATCTCCTTGCTTGATAATGTAAATGTTCTTGTTTCTCAAAAATAGAATTTGATTTTCTTTTAAAAAGTAAGGTTTAATCAAATTATTATCTTCAATAATATCTTTAGGAATGACTTTATATTCGTTTGCAATCGAGAATATTGTTTCATTCTTTTTAACAAATATCATTCCATTTGTTGGAATGTTATCTTTTAAAACATTAGATTTATTAAATATTGTAGCTTTTTTTTCTGGAGCAAAATCACCTTTAACATTTTCAATTAACTCTGCAGTTTTACAACTAGTCAGGAACAAAAAAAGTAAAATAAACTTAAACAAAATAAAAAAACCTTTTAAAATTTGAATTTTAACAACTTACTTAAAAAATTCAATCCTTATCACTAATTAGCGGAACAAAACTCACTGGACCTAGATCCTCCCATATATCATCAGATCTATTCTTTTTGACTGTAATTTTTTTAAGTCTCTGTCCTGAATTTAAATCACCTACTGGAGCTATACAAATACCATTATATCTAATTTGATTTAACAATCTTCCATCTAATTCTTTAATTGCACACGTTATAATAATATGATCAAAAGGAGCTAATTTTGGCCAACCTAAAAAACCATCACCTTCTTCAGAAATAATATTTGTCAATTTTAGTTTTTTAAAACAAGCTTGTGCATTGACTAATAATGGTTTCAATCTCTCAATTGAATATACCCTTCTAGTCATAAGTGATAATATAGACGCCTGATATCCTGAGCCAGTTCCTATTTCTAATACTATTTCATTGCCCTGAAGCGCCAGTGCCTCTGTCATTGTTGCTACTATAAAAGGCTGACTAATGGTTTGATCAAATCCGATTGGTAAAGGGTTATTTTGATAAGCATAAGAATGAAAATTTGAAGGTAAGAATATTTCTCTTGGAATATACTCTATTGCAGAAAGAACTCTATCCGAAGTAATGCCCATAGATCTTAATGTCATTATTAAATTAGCTTTTTGAATTGAAGTCTCATATAGCATTTTATTTATCTTTTATTTAATTGATTAAATAAAGAAATATTAGTTAGATCTAATGTTAAAGGTGTTAAAGAAATTTTGTTTTTGCTTAAAGCATCCATATCAGTTTCTTGTGTGGTTTGATAAGAGTTTAACATTCTTCCAATTTTATATGAGGTATCTGTATTGTTAACAAAAATTTCATCAGATTTTTTTTGAGATGCTAATTTTGTATATAAGAATTTACTGTTATCAGATTCAGATATATTCAATGGAAAATTAACATTAAAATACAATGGAGCCTTAATTTTAAGCTTTAAAAGATTTTTAATAATTTCAACACTATAATTCTTTGAACATAAATATGAATTACTTTTATGGTCTCCTCCGAGTTGACTTAATGCAATAGAATTTATACCCCTTAAAGCACCCTCCATAGCAGCCGCTACAGTACCAGAATAAGAAACTTCATCACCAATGTTACTTCCAGCGTTAATTCCACTTAAAATAAGATCAGGTTTACTAGTATTCATTATATGATTTAATGCAAAAATAACACAATCTGTTGGAGTTCCATCAACTATCCATTCGTATAGATTTTTGTGCTCAAAACTTATCTTATCCATGAGAGTTATAGATCTGGATTTTGCAGATTGATTATGCTTGGGAGACACTACATAAACAGTATCACAAAACTCATAAGCAATACTTTTTAATACTTGAAGACCAACAGCGTCAAAGCCATCGTCATTAGTTATTAAAATTTTATTTATAAAATTTTCCATTTATTTCATATTTGGATTTTGAATTTTAGTAATGCCTTTCATATAAGGTATTAAAACTTCAGGTATTAAAATTGATCCATCTTCTTGTTGATAATTTTCTAATACAGCAATCATAGTTCTACCTATTGCTAAACCAGAACCATTAAGAGTATGCAAAAATTCAATTTTATTTGTTTCTTTATCTTTAAATTTTGCATTCATTCTTCTTGCTTGAAAATCTCCACAATTAGAACAAGATGAGATTTCTCTATAAGCACCCTTTCCATTATTTTGACCCGGTAACCACACTTCTAAATCAAATGTTTTTTTTGCAGAAAACCCAACATCACCTGAACATAATTTCATAACTCTATAAGGTAATTGTAATTTTTTTAGTATAGATTCTGCACAAGAAACTAAAACATTTAATTCTTCATTCGAATTTTCAGGCTCCGTAATAAAAACCATCTCAACTTTAGAAAATTGATGCTGTCTTATCATTCCTCTTGTATCACTTCCAGCAGCACCTGCCTCAGATCTAAAACAAGGTGTGTTAGCAACAAATCTTAAAGGTAATGTTTTTTTATCAATTATTTCATTACTGACTATGTTTGTTAATGGAACTTCTGATGTTGGTATTAACCACCTGTTATCAATAGTGTTAAATAAATCATCTGAAAACTTTGGAAGTTGTCCTGTGCCATATAAAGCATCTTCTCTTACAATATAGGGAGGAGAAATTTCTTCAAAATTTAAATTATTTAAATGAGTATCAATCATGAAAGAAGATAAAGCCCGTTCAAGCAAAGCTAAATGACCTCGTAATAATACAAATCTAGAACCAGAAATTTTAACCCCTGTTTTAAAATCTAGTCCGTTTAACTGTTCCCCAAGGTCAACATGATCTAATGGGTGATATTCAAATTGAGGAATTTTACCCCATTCTTTAATCAATTCATTATGACTTTCGTCTTTTCCTAAAGGAACATCAGCTTCTAAATAATTAGGAAATGTAATAAGTAAAGAATGTAGTTTATTTGATAATGTTTTAATTTTCTCATCTAATTTTGTGAGATCAGATTTGTAAAGAGACACTTGTGACTGCAATTCGGCTACATCTTTACCTTGAGAAATTAACTTTCCAATATCTTTAGACGTATTATTCCTTTTTTCTTGTATTTCTTGAATACTTGTTTGGTAATTTCTGACTTGCCTATCAAGTTCTAGTATTTCAGGTAGATCAATTTTTAATCCTCTCTTTTCCATTAACAACTGAAATTCATTTGGCTTGTTTCTAATAAATTTTATATCATGCATAAAAAAACTCGTTTAAAAAAATTAACTCTTATTTAAAAACTTAGAAAATATAATTGAAATTTCATATAAAACAATAATTGGAAGCGCTAATAATATTTGTGAAATTACATCTGGGGGAGTTAAGATCGCTGCAATAACAAAGGCAATCAAAATAGCATATTTCCTTTTATTTGCCAAATCATCAGGCGTTATAATACCAGTTTTAACAAGTAATAATAATATAACAGGTAACTCAAAACAAAGACCAAACGCAAAAATCAATTTCATAACTAAGGATAAGTATTCTGATATTCGTGGCTCAAGCTCAATTGGAAGAGAACCATCTACACCGTTAACTTGAAATGATAAAAAAAAGTCCCAAGCTAAAGGAATTACAATATAATAAACCATTGCAGCACCTGCTACAAAAAGAACTGGTGTAGCTAATAAAAAAGGTAAAAAAGCTTTTTTTTCATTTTGATATAATCCTGGTGCTACAAAACGCCATATTTGAATTAAAAAAATTGGTAAAGAAACACAAAGTGATATAAAAAAAGCTACTTTAACCTGAGTAAAAAAACCTTCATGTAATGCAGTATAAATCATTCTTCCACCATTTTCTGATATCTGAGAAGCTAATGGCGCTTGTAAAAAGTTATATACAATATCAGCAAGATTTTGATTATTAGCAGTAAATTTGATAAAACATAAAAAAAATAAAAAAATAAACGCGCAAAATGAGATCAAAAGTCTATTTCTTAATTCTATAAGATGATCGAGTAACGTCATATTTTGTTCTGACTTTTTTGTCTTTGCCATTATATTCTCGAATATCAAATATTATTTATTTTTTTTTATTTTATTAGAACTTAAGTTATTGATTTCATTCAAATCTTTTTTTAAAGATTTCATATTTAATTCATTTTCAACAACTTTAATTTCGTCTATTTCAGAATTATAAGTTGAACTATTTTCTATTTTTGAAATCTCACTTCTTAAGTTTGATATCTCAGATTCATTAGCTAAATCATCTATGCCTGAATGAAACTGAGAAGCCATTAATTTAATTTTTGTAATAAAAGATTTTATAGAACGTAAAACCTTAGGTAAATCTTTGGGACCAACTACTATCAATAAGACAAAAGAGATAAGTAAAAATTCTGGAAAACCAATATCTAGCATTTAAAAACTCTCTAAGAATTATGTTTTCTTTTTTGTAGTTTTTTTAACGACCTTTTTCTTAACAACTTTCTTTTTTGGTTTTTCTGGAATTATCTCAACGACTTCCTCTTCAACTTCCTTATTTGATTTAACTTGATCTTTAAAGTTTTTTAAACCTTTACCAAAGTCACCCATTATACTTGAAAGCTTTCCCTTACCACCAAAAAGGATAAGCACCACGATTAAAACGATAACCCAATGCCAAATACTAAAAGCACCCATTTTATCTTCTCCCGAAATTATATTCCTAAAAACAATATATTAACATATGTAACATTTATTTCTTAAAAAGACATAAATTATTTTTTAAAAACAAAAATTTGATTTGGGTCAGTCAAGACTTTAACTTTTTCATTAATATGAAAAAAATTTAATCCTGGAATTCTTGCATGAATATGATAATTAGTTTGATTTACCTTTAAAGACAGGTGAATTAAAGTAGAGCCTGCTAACAATCTAGTCTCCATTACATAACCAAAGTATGGTGACACAATAAAACCATTCTCATTTACTATTTCAGACATAGCTTTATTTACGGCATATAATTTAATAGCCTCATTTCTAATTACAATTGTAACTTTATTTTTATTAAGTTTTTTAGAACATTTAAAAGTCCCTAAAACAGTATTTACCAAGCCACCATCCACAGATCCTTCAAATAAATTAATTTCACCAAAAAACTCTGCAATAAAAGCTGATTTAGGACGTAAATATAAATCAATAGGGCTTCCAAATTGTTCAACAACACCGTTATTTAAAACGCCAATTTTATCAGACATAAACATAGCTTCTTCTGGATCATGTGTGACAAGTAAGGCAGATATGTTATGTTCTCTTAAAATATGTAGCATTTGGTCTCTAATTTTTTCTTTTAATCTTGAATCTAAATTAGAGTATGGTTCATCTAGTAAAATAATTTTTGGATCGGATGCAATTGCCCTTACAAGCGCTACTTGTTGTTGCTGTCCACCTGATAATTCGTGAGGAAAACTATCAGACAGTCTAGAAATATTAATTTCATTCATTAAATTTTGAATTTTATTTGTTTGAGCACTTATTTCTTTACTATTCATTCCAAAAAAAATGTTCTGTAAAATAGTTAGATGTGGAAATAATGCACAATCTTGAAAAACATAACCAACTTTTCGTTTGTCTGGACTAAGATGAGTGTTTGAAGAAGAAATTATTTTATCATTTAACTTAATTTCACCTTTTTGAAGTTTCTCAATTCCACTTGCTAATTTTAATAAAGTAGTTTTACCACAACCAGATGGTCCTAACAGAGAAACAACTTCACCATCATTTAGCCTCATAGAAAAATCATTAAGAATATAATTTTTATCATACGAGTGAGATATTTTAATAAATTCAAGCAAAGTAAAACCAATCTAATAACAGTTTTAAAAAATTATTTAGCAGGATCATCTTTAAAAATAATATTATCTTTTTCCAAAAGGCCAGAACTTTTTAAATCGTCAATACCAGGGAGATCTGATATATTTTTTAAACCAAAATGATCTAAAAAAGTATCAGATGTTCTCCAAGTTAATGGATTGCCTGGAGTTGACTTTCTTTGACCTGGTTTTATCCAATTTAATTCCAATAAGGCGTCTAAAGTTCCTCTGCTAAAAGAAACACCTCTAATGTTTTCTATTTCTGCTCGAGTTACAGGTTGATGATAAGCAATAATTGCTAAAGTTTCAGAAGCAGCTCTTGATAATGGTCTAGGTATTATTGTTTCAACATTTAAAAATTCTGATACGTCTGGAGATGTCCTAAAGGCGAAGCTATTATTAATTTTATATAAATTAAATCCGCCTGATGAATATTTTTTTTCCAAAGATTCCAGTATTGCTTCTAAAATATCAATGTCTGGAATAGTTTTTTTTAATTCATTAAATGAAACAGGTTCAGGTGAAGCAAAAATTAATGCTTCCACAATTCTAAGATTAAAATTAAAATCTATGTTGTTTTCATTTAAATCTGTCATTATTACTCCATACATGCATTGTATATCTAATATCTACACACAATGTCTACATATTAGTTTTAGAAATTAAATAAATTTCTTCTTTAAAACTTTCTTGTCTTAAAGATAAAGCCCCTTCTTTTGCAAGCTCTAAAGAAGCTACAAAATAAGACGCCGTAGCAGATCTATTTTCAAGGTTATCTCTAATATTTTGTGGTAAATACTCAAAAAGATTTTTCCAACCAGTAGATTTATTAATCAAACTTCTCAAATTTTTTACGGCTTCTTCTACTGCGTATAGTCTTGACCTTGCTATTGTAACTGATTGATTTTTATCTTTTGATATAATTTGGCCATAGGATTTAATTAAATCAAATAAGCTCAAATCATAAAGCACTTTTTGATTAGGTTTAAAAACCTCAGAGACCCCTCTTTTAAAAAAATGAAGCCCTAGTTGATGTTTCTTAAATAGTAGTTTGGATACTTTTTGAATGGCTTCTAATCTTTTTAATTGAAGTGCAAGAAGCTCTGACATTTCTTGTGCATTATTTATATCGTCATCAGTATTAACTGGTAAAAGAATTTTAGATTTTAAAAAAGCAAGCCAAGCTCCCATAACTAAGTATTCTGCTGCAACATCTATATCTTTCTTAATAGCATAATCTAAAAACTCAAGATATTGTTCAGCTAGGGGCAATATAGACAACCTAGACAAATCTATCTTATGGTCTCTTGCTAGGCTCAAAAGTAAATCAATTGGTCCTTGAAAACCGTCTAATGTTAGACTTAATACATCTGATTGTTTATTTACCAAGTTAGACATTAAAAACTCTCATTTATTTGGCTGTAAAATACAAACTATATTTTTTAATTTAAATTTCTCACATAAATCAAGACCGTCTTTCTTAATTAAAGGTGAAGTCCAAACTCTATGAAATAAAAAATTTTTAGTATTTTTAAAAGTATAAATTTCTAATGTCACATTAGATAATAAGATTCTATGTTGTTTATTCATAGATTTAATTGCAATTCGTGCTTTATCTAAATTTTTAAAAGAACCAAATTGAACCCTATAAAGACCAGGTTTTTGTTTAGTTTTATCAATTTTGATTGGTTTAATTTTTGGTTCTATTTTAGTTAAAATATTATTCTTTAAATCCTGTTTATTAAAATTCTTCTTTATTTTGTTACTTTCAATCACTTCAATTGGCAGTAATTCTGGTTTAACTGGAAGAGGTCTCAACTTTTCATTTTCAATTAAAGCTTTTTTATTATTTAAAATTTCAACATCTAAATTAGGAACTTTTAATCCCTTAGGATCACTTGGCTTTACAATAACATCAGCATTATCAGGTCCTAGTATTATTAAACTATCATTATGGTTATCATAAAAGAAAATTTTTAAAGCAAAAATTCCTAAAGAAAATAAGACACCCACTCCTAAAAAAAAATATGCTGACAATTTTAAATAATTTATCATATAGGTTACATTTCAAAAATAGGTTCTATTGAGAGGAGAGATAACCCTTTTCTTAAGGTTAATGCTACTGCTTTAACTAAAGATAGTCTGGAATTTGTTAAGACATGATTGCTCTCTAGAACAAACTTAATATTATTATCGTCCTTTCCTTTGCTCCAAAGGCTATGAAAATTACTTGCTAATTCAATTAAATAATAACAAATTCTATGCGGCTCATGATTTCTCGCTGCCAACTCTAGAACTCTAGGCCATAAAGTAATAAACTTTATAAGCGCAATTTCATTTTCATTTGTAAGCAAGTTTAAATTTTCTGGCAACACATCTTCTTCTAAAACTTTAGCAGATTTAAATATAGAATTACACCTTGCATGGGCGTATTGAACATAAAAGACAGGATTTTCCTTTGATTTTTCTGTAACTTTTTTAAAGTCGAAATCTAAAGTTTGATCATTACGTCTTGTTAACATTATAAATCTAATTACATCTTTTCCAACTGCTTCAATAATCTCAGAAAGTGTTACAAAATTGCCAGCTCTTTTGCTCATTTTTATTGGCTTATCATCTTCTAAAAGATTTACCAAAGCACAAACTTTAGTATCTATGGAACTCTTTTCATTAGAAAGCGCTCTAACGGCAGCATTTATTCTTGAAATATAACCAGTATGATCTGCGCCAAGTACATTAATTAAGTTTCCATTAGTTCTTTTTATTTTATCTAAATGATAAGCCATATCAGTTGCAAAGTATGTCCAACTACCATCTGATTTTTTTAGAGCTCTATCAGTATCATCACCATAACTCGTTGATCTAAAAAGAAGTTGTTCACGCGTTTCCCAATTTTCAGAATTGACACCTTTTGGAGCTGGTAATGTTCCAGAGTAAACAAGTTCCTTATCTTCTAAAATTTTTAACACATTTTCTAGTAACTCACTTGAAACAATCTTCTGTTCACTAGAATAAACATCCATTTCTATGCCAATTTTTTGTAAATCAGTTTTTATTGTTTTCAAAATTATTTCTAATGAAATTGATCTAGCTATTTCAAAAACCTTAGCTTTATCTTTAAGTAATAAATCTTTACCATATTTATCAAATAAAACTTTCCCAACATCCTTCAAATATTCTCCTGGATACAAACCATCAGGAATTTGGTCAATTTTCTTTCCCATGCATTCTTCATATCTTAATAAAGATGATTTCACTAATTTCTCAATTTGGCTCCCTGCATCATTTATATAATATTCTCTTGTTACCTTATATCCAACTTTAGTTAAAAGAGAAGCTAGCGCATCTCCAAAAACTGCACCCCTTGCATGCCCAGCATGTAATGGTCCTGTTGGGTTTGCAGACACAAATTCTAGATTGATATTTTTTCCTTTTCCTAGATCAAATTTATCCCAATCTAATTGATTTAATAAGATATTTTTTAAGCAACTTGTCCAGGTTACTTGGGCCAATTTAATATTAATAAAACCTGCTCCAGCTACATCAACTTTTTCTATACCAGGAATTTTTGTAATATAAGGAACAAAGTTTTGAGCAATCTGACGAGGGTTTAATTTGATTTCCTTAGATAAAACCATTGCCATATTTGTAGACATGTCACCATTAATTGTTTCCTTAGGAGGCTCTAAAGTTAACTTTGTGAGGTACGGTTCAATATCAAACGTATAACTAAAATCATTTTTAAAAGAATTAATCGCATTTATTAGATGACCAAAATATATTTTATAGATATTCATAGATACTAATCTTCCTCTTTATAAAACTTAAAGTATTCTTTTTTTAAGAAAATATCGGTCATTCCAGCAATATAATCTACAATCACTCTTGATTTATCAATTTTAGAGAGATTTGATAAAGGAACCCCTCTTAAATATCTCCATTGTTCTGGGAGTAAATTAATATCTTTGTTATATAAAGAAAATAATTTGTCTATCATTAATGAAGCTTTGTTTAACTTATCTAAAATGGATTTATTATGATACATATTTTTGAATAAAAAAGTTCTAATTTGTTCCATATTTTTGAATGCAATAGGCGATAATTGCACCACGTTTCTATCAAAGTTTCTTATATCATCCACAGTTTTAAAATTGTTTTTATTTATAATTAATTGTGATGACGAAACAATGTTATTTATAAAATAGCTAATTAAATGTCTAATAAATTGATGAATTAAAATATCATATTGTATACTTGGAAATTTTTTTTCAATTTTTTCTATAATTAAATCTACAATTTTTATCTCTCGAAGTTGATTGATCGTAAATAATTTTTTACGAAGACCATCATCAAAGTCATGTGTTAAATATGCAATGTCGTCAGATATATTAGCTACCTGCCCTTCAATAGATGGGAAATTATTTAGATCCACTGAAATTAATTTATTAATTTCTAAAATATAAGATGGGATTTTTTTATTATCTAAGTAAGGGCCATTATGTTTAATTAAACCTTCTAAAGTTTCAAAAGTAAGATTTAATCCTTCAAAATTATAATATTTTTTTTCAATAAATGTTATAATTCTCAGAGTTTGCACATTATGATTAAAGCCACCTAAATTTAACATTAATTTTTTTAAAACCTCTTCACCTCTATGACCTAGTGGAGGGTGGCCTAAATCATGAGCAAGTGATATAGTTTCTGCCAAATCTTCATTAACATTAAGAGCTTTTGCAATAGATCTAGCAATTTGAGCTACTTCAATTGTGTGTGTGAGTCGAGTTCTATAATGATCTCCATCATCATAAACAAAAACTTGAGTTTTATCTTTTAACCTTCTGAAAGCTTCAGAGTGAATAATTCTATCTCTATCACGTTGAAACTCTGAACGACCAAGTATTAAAGGCTCATCTTTATAAATTCTTCCTCTAGTTTTTGAGCTGTGACACGCAAAGGTACTTAAAAACCTATTATCTATAGAATTTACCAATAATTTGTCCTAATATTAGTTCGTTATGTATAACAAATATGATAATATAAATTATTAAACATTGTAATAACTGTTTCAATCAGTAAATAAAATTGATAGAGTATTTTCATGCAAGATATTAATAATACTAAAGAAAATGAGTTTAAATTATCGCAAGACGCATCAAACAGAATTAAAATTTTACTTAAAAGTGAAGATGCTTCCTTTTTTAGAATTTCTGTTTTAGGTGGAGGATGTTCAGGTTTTCAATATGACTTTTCTTTTTCATCATCTCCTAATGATGATGATTATGTATTCAATCAAGATGGAATAAGTTACCTTATTGACAAACCATCCATGGATTTTCTCGTAGGAAGCACTTTAGAATACGTTTCTGAATTATCAGGCGCATACTTTAAAATTGAAAACCCTAACGCAACAGCTAATTGTGGTTGTGGCACAAGCTTTTCAATATGAAAAACATATTAAGTCTATGTCATTAAAAATCTCAAGTTTTAATGTAAATTCTATAAAAATGAGATTACCTAAGGTAATTAATTGGCTTGAAGAAAGCAAAACTGATATTTTGTTAATGCAAGAAACGAAAACAGTAAATGAAAATTTTCCTCAAAATGAATTCTTAGAAAAAGGTTATAATACTGTCTATTTAGGGCAAAAATCCTATAATGGTGTTGCAATAGCTAGTAAGTTTAAGATAGAGAAAATATCTGATAATTTGCCTATTTATGAACAAGATAGCGAAACTGACGATCAGGCGAGGTTTTTGCACGTAAAAATTGAAAACATAAATATTATTTGTTTGTACTTACCTAATGGTAATCCAGCACCTGGTCCTAAATATGATTACAAAATAAATTGGATGCGAAGATTAATAAAATACACACAAATGATTTATGATACTAATCAACCTCTTATATTAGGTGGTGACTTTAATGTAATACAACAAAAAATTGATTGCCATGATGTTTCTCAGTGGCTAGATGATGCTTTATATCTTGACGAAACAAGATCTAAAATGAAAGAATTAATTAATGTGGGTCTTATAGACTCATATCGTTTAAAACATCCAAATTTAACTGAGTATAGCTTTTGGGACTATCAAGGTGGAGCATGGCAAAAAGATAATGGAATAAGAATAGATTTTCTTTTAATTTCACCTGAAATAGTTGATATATTAATAGACGTAGGTATAGACAAAAATCTCAGAGGGCAAGAAAAGCCTAGTGACCACACTCCAGTTTGGATAGAAATTGAGGAAAAATATTAAATTATTTTTTATGAATGTTTTTTGGTATAAAATCTGATTTTTTGATTTCACGTGGATTTGGTATCCATACTTCCCTGTTGGGATGCATTCCTGCACCAAACATGGCAGAGACTGCAGAGCTTCTCATTCTATTTAATAACCTAGTGTCAGCATCACCTACCGCTGGATGAAGCCCATTATTCATATCAACAATTTTTTGCCATGCCTTCTTTCTTTCACTAAAAGTGTTTGTATCTAATAACTGAGTGCAGTCTAAAGTGTTTTTATTCAAATCTACTATAATTTCGTCTCCATCTTCAATTAGACCAATAGGCCCCCCAAGCGCCGCCTCTGGACCTACATGACCAATTACAAGACCTACTGAACCACCAGAAAATCTTCCATCTGTCATTAAACCTACTATTATATTTTTTTCCCTACATAAAGATGTAATTCTTGAAGTTGAATCCAACATTTCAGGCATTCCAGGTCCACCTACAGGCCCCTCATATCTTACGATTATCATATCCTTATCATTAATTTTTTCAGGTTCATTTTCTAGTGTATCTAAAAGTTTTTGTTCTCCATTAAATATTCTAGCCCTACCAATAAAAACGTTATCTTCTAATCCACCTTCAACTCCAGCGAGCTTTAAAATTGAACTATATTCTGGAGATAAATTACCTCCTAAAAGCCTAAGTCCTCCAGTTTGTTTAAAAGGTTTTTTAACAGTATATATAACTTCTCCATCTGGATCTTTAGGAGAAATTCTATTGATTTGTTCTTCTAATGTTTCACCAGTACAAGTAAGTGTGTTTCCATTCAACAATCCAGAATTAAGCAAATCTTTTACAAAAACTTGAACCCCACCTTTTGTATCAACGTCAACCATTGAGTATTTACCAAATGGTCTAGCATCCACTAAAACAGGAACAACGTTTTTAGATAGATGATTGAATTCTTCAAAACTCATTATGTCTTCGTTAAAATTATTATAACCTGCTGCACGAGCTAATTCTGGAGCATGAAGCATAACATTTGTTGAGCCACCTATAGACATTGCAACTATCAAAGCATTTCTGATAGAATCTCTTGTAACAATGTCTCTTGGTTTAATATCATTTTTAACCATATCGTCTAAATAGGTAATAAGCTCATCGGGAAAAATATCTGTTCTTCTTTTATCATCCGAGGGTGGCGACACCATATGTAATGGCTGCATACCAACTACACCAATAAAAGTTTGCATTGTATTGTATGTAAACATACCACCACAACTCCCAAAACCAGGACAAGCTTCACATGCAATTCTTTTTTTCAACTCTTCATCGTCACTACCAGCAATTTGATAACTTGAAATTATATCCAGGGGCTCTTTAGTCACTGAGTCAATACCAGGTCTTATTGGACCATCTGACATGATTATAGCAGGCCTATTATGTTCTAATATTGCTGACAAAGTGCCAACTGGAGGTTTGTCACATGCTACTACAGCTATTGTTCCTTCTAGACCTGACGCACTCAAATGTTCACATAGAGTGTCGTTAGTAACCTCTCGTCCTATTAGAGAGTATCGCATTTCTCTGGTGCCGTTTCTAATCCCATCAGAGGTGGCAACTGTATATTCTGGTTGGACCAATCTCATTCTTATGTCCCCAGAGTTTTGACCAATTCTTAAACGAAGTTTTTCATGAATTGTTTTAACTTTTTCTTCTACTCCTAAATAGCATTGGGAGTCCCCTTTATTTCCAACCACACCAACTGATGGCTCATGAATTAATTCAAGGTCTGTATTAAGAACTCTAGCAATACCATAGGTTTGAGAATTTCTACCAGGATTTTTATCTATTAAAACTGTTTTTGAGTTCTTCATTAATTTCTCCAATTATTTTTTTATAAATTTAATAAAGCTTTTTCTAATTCGGTTTTTCTTTGTTTAAAAATATCATGTTTATTATTAACATCCTCTACAACCTTTGAAGGCGCTTTGCTAACAAACATAGAATTATTCAATCTTTTATTAATAATTTCAATTTCATTATTAATATTTGACAACTCTTTATTCAACCTGTTTTTTTCACCTTCAATATCAATCAAACCATCAAGAGGTATCATAAGAGTAATTTCATCAACAGTGCTTACTATGAAATTATCAATTGATAAATCTTCTTCAAGAGAGAATGATAATTCATTTAATTTTGCTAAATTAATTATTAATTTTTTGTTCTCATCTATAATTTTCTTTTTTTCAGAATTAACATTTTTAAGAATTACACTTGGCTTAGACGCAAGAGGTATGTTTTTTTCAACTCTTAATGACCTAATTTCAGAAACTAATTTAATTGATAAATCAATACCATTATTTAAAGAAATATCATTAAACATAGTCTCTGGCCAAGATGACGATATAACCAATTCAGAAGGCTTCAATAAATTTTCAAAAATTTCTTCTGTAACATAAGGCATAATTGGGTGAAGCATCAATAAAACGTTCTTCATAACATTAATGGAAACACATTTAGTTTCTTTTATAGCTTCATTATTATCTTTATTGTTTAACAAAGGTTTTATAAATTCAATGTACCAATCACAATAATCTCTCCAAATAAACTGATATAATGCATCTGCAGCATCGTTGAATTTATATTCCTTTATTGAAATTTCCACTTTTTTATTTAGTTGATTATAAAGATTAATTATCCATTTGTTTGCTTGTAAGTCTAAAGTAATTATATTTGTGTTTAATTCTGAAGTACATTCGTTGAATTCTAAAAACTTGCAGCCATTCCAAATTTTTGTAGAAAAGTTACGATAACCAGCAATTCTTTCTTCGGATAACTTAATGTCTCTACCTTGAGCTGCCATTGCAGTAAGTGTAAATCTTAAAGAATCTGCACCATATTTATGAGACAAATCCAGTGGGTCCATAACATTACCTTTAGATTTTGACATTTTTTGACCTTTGTCATCTCTAACCAAAGCGTGAATATAAACTTCTTTGAAAGGAACTTGACCATCCATAAAATGAATTCCCATCATCATCATTCTAGCAACCCAAAAAAAGATAATATCAAAGCCTGTCACTAAAACATTTGTAGGGTAATATTTTTTTAAGTCAGCTGTTTCATCTGGCCAACCGAGTGTAGAAAAAGGCCACAAAGCAGATGAAAACCAGGTGTCTAAAACATCATCATCTTGCTTAAGGACTACTTTCTTACCGTAATGTAGTTCGGCAGCTTTTTCAGCATCTTTTTGGTTTAACTCTACAAATATTTTTTTATCTGGACCAAACCAAGCTGGTATTCTGTGTCCCCACCATAGTTGCCTTGAAACACACCAAGGTTGAATATTATTCATCCAATCAAAATATGTTTTATCCCAATTTTTAGGTATAAATTTTGTTCTATTATCTCTAACAGCTTGAATGGCTGGTATTGCCATTTTCTGAGCATCTACATACCACTGATCCATAAGCCATGGCTCTATAACTTCATTTGACCTATCACCATGAGGTACCGTATGGGTAATAGTTTCTTCTTTTACAAATAAATTTAATGACTTTAAGGTTTCTAAAATTTTTTTCCTAGCTTGAAACCTGTCTAAACCTTCAAAGTCCTTTGTTCCATTCTCATTTATTGATGCATCAGCATTAAAAATATTAATCATTTCTAAATTATGACGTTTACCAACCTCAAAATCGTTAAAATCATGTGCAGGAGTTATTTTTACAGCTCCTGAACCTTTTTAGGATCAGAATATTTATCAAAAATAATAGGTATAGGTTTGTTTAAAATTGGCAGAATTACATTTTTACCTTTTAAATGACTATATCTTTCGTCCTCTGGATTAACAGCAACAGCTGTATCACCCAGCATGGTTTCAGGCCTTGTTGTTGCAATAGTTATATATTCATTGCTATCTTCAATGGGGTAATTAAAATACCAGAACTTTCCTTGTGTCTCTTTTTGCTCAACCTCGAGATCAGAAATTGCTGTAAATAATTTGGGGTCCCAATTTACTAAGCGCTTATCTCTATAAATCAAACCTTCTTTAAATAATTTAACGAATACTAGATTGACAGCTTTAGATAAACCATCATCCATTGTAAATCGTTCCTTTTCCCAATCAGGTGATGCTCCAAGAGCCCTCAATTGTTTAGTGATATCACCACCAGATTTATCTTTCCATTCCCATATCTTTTCAATAAATTTTTCTCTTCCAAGAGAGTGTCGTGTTATGTCAGATTTTGCCAATTCTCTCTCGACAACCATTTGTGTAGCTATACCTGCGTGATCAGTCCCAGGTTGCCAAAGAACATCAAATCCTTGCATTCTATGAAATCTAATTAAAATATCTTGTATTGTAAAAGTTAAAGCATGACCTATGTGCAAGGACCCGGTAACATTAGGCGGTGGCATCATAATTACATAAGGTTTTTTTGATGACGTGTTGTTAGAAGCAAAAGCACCGCTTTCCAACCATTTTTGATACCATTTTCTTTCTATTGACTTTGAATCAAATCTTTTATCCATCATAATATAATTATATCCACGGTTTAATTTAATTAAACATTTTCATATCTAAAATGTTAAAGTTTAAATCTTTATCTTTTAAAACAAAGTTATCTTTATATTTACTATCAATAACTTTTATTGTGAGTTCACCTAAAATTGCTTTGATAGACAATAAGTTATAAACTTTTTCTGCTTCACTTTTAATTAAATTTGCCGAAGCATTCAAATATTCAACTTCTGCGTCAAGTTCCTCTAAAACAGTTCTAATTCCAAATTCCGCTTCTTTTTTAATACCATTTAATGCTAATAAAGATGACTTTTTTTCACTTTCAGATGCAATTATTTTAGCTATAGAATTTTTATAATTTTGAAATGAAGAAATAGCATCCAATTCAACCTTCCTATATTTTTCAGACAAGTCTAAAGAAGATGCCATATATAATTTATCTAATCGTCTTAATGAACTTTTTGAAGAATTATTATAAAAAAGTGGTGAACTGAAAGTAATATTTGCTCCATAACTTTGATAATCGCTCGTTGAATTTGAAGCAGATGATTGACTATCTTTTAGAAGAAATTCTAATTTTAAAGATGGCCTTTTACCTGTTTTATATAATTTAATGTTTTTTTCAGCTAAAGCTTTATTTAGCTTTGCGATATTTAATGAAAGATTATTTTTATTAGACAATTTTATTGTCTCATTTTCAGTTTTCGGTTCTTTGAAATTCAAACTTGGTAAATAAAATTTATTTGGAACAACCTTGAATTTAGTAATACTTTTGAATTTTGAAACTGCATTTTTTAAGTTACCTTCGGCTAAAATCAAATCATAATTTGCTTTTGCTAATTTAGATTGTGCTTCAGCCAAGATCGTTGGTGTTACAGTCCCTGCTTCTAGCTTTAAACGAGTTGCTTCAACGTTCTCTTTGAATCTTTCTAAACTTCTCTTTCTTAAACTAAAAAAAGATTGATTTGTATAAACATCTAAATAAGAATTAACTGCATTTAATATAACTTCTTGCTCAATTAATTTTAATTTATTTTCCTGTAGTTTAATATTATCCATTGCAATTGAATATTTTTCAAAAGCCTCTCCACCATCTAATATTTTTTTGCTTAATGAAATAGTAGAAGTTGTTGTGTCATCATTAACATAAGAACCAACTGAGTCAGACTGTTTGTTTAATGAATTATAAACAGTGGTAAACGAATTTGACCAATCTTTTGAAGAATATGATTCCTCTAGAGAATGCCTAACAGATTCTAAACGGTATTTTTCTGACTTAAGCTCCAAACTGTTTTTAAGAGCTTCAGTGATTGATAATTTGAAAGTAAAATCAGACGCTGATACTTTCGGGATATTACCTATTGAACAAATTAGCAAAAATGCTGACAAAAATATAAAAGCTCTATTTTTTTCTAATGGTAAAATCATTAAAACTCCAATTTATAATATTAACTTAATTTAGCTAATAAATAACATCTCTTAAAAATTTGAAAAGAAAATTATATAAATAGTACATACATTATATTTATTATTTTAAAAAGAATTACAAATTAAATTACATAAGATATTTTTTTATTTGCTTGTATGTTAATGTAAAGTTATAGATTTAAATATAACTATTCAGTGGCCCGATGGCAGAGTGGTGATGCGACGGCCTGCAAAGCCGTTTACAGCGGTTCGATTCCGCTTCGGGCCTCCACTTAAAGATGATTTAAAAATGATTGAGAAAGAAGACATACCAATTACAAATGATCTTGTTTTAGTTGGTGGTGGACATTCACACATAGTGTTAATGATGGAGTTATCTAAAAAACCTATTCAAGGTAATAGAATTACATTAGTAAGTAATGAAATTGACACTCCATATTCTGGTATGATACCAGGCTTTATTGAAGGGGTTTATTCATGGCGAGAAAGCCATATCGATCTTTATAAGTTATCTTTAAGACTAAATATTCGTTTTATTCATTCTAAAGTTATAAATATTTCTTCTGCAAATAAAGAGATTTATCTAAAAGATAGACCATCATTAAAATTTGACGTTTTATCTGTAGATTCTGGAATTGAAAGTAATTATAAAAAAATAAAAGGTGCAGAAAAATTTTGTATTCCTGTTAAACCTATCTCAGGGTTGGCAAATAATTT
The DNA here is from genome assembly GCF_047717795.1 of Candidatus Levibacter sp. Uisw_134_01. Classification (GTDB taxonomy): domain Bacteria; phylum Pseudomonadota; class Alphaproteobacteria; order Puniceispirillales; family Marisalimonadaceae; genus Marisalimonas. The sequence continues at coordinate 1,183,213 of NZ_CP159808.1, forward strand.
TTTAAATAAAATTAAAAATTTAAATAACATCGCTTTTATTGGAGGTGGTGCGGGAGCTGTTGAATTAGCATTAGCTATAAAGAAAAGATATATAAAAGATAAACCAAATTTAAAAATATCAATAATTACCGGTATAAATGGTCTGTTAAGCTCTTTTTCTAATCATACAAGAAAGACCTCAAAAAATGTCCTTAAAGAAGCTGGTATAGATATTATAGAAAACACTGAGGTTTTAGAGGTCAAACAAAACAAAGTCATTATGTCAGATAATAATACGTTAAAGATTGATAAATGTATTCTGTCTACAAATGCCATGGCTCCAAATTGGTTAAAATCCTCGGATATAAAATTAAATGAAAATGGTTTTATAATAGTAAATAGTGCTTTTCAAACAAATAGAGAATTCATTTTTGCAGCAGGTGATATAGTTAATTTTGATAATCAAAACCTTCATAAAGCTGGAGTTTTTGCTGTAAGATCTGGTAAACCATTAGCTAGAAGCATTAAGTCCTACATAATGACTAAATCAGGAAAAAAATATTCTTTTAATAAAAATTACTTAGCCTTGATTGGTCTCTCTAATGGATATACAATTGGAACTAAATATAATTTTTCATATTCTTCAAAATTTAATAGTTTTTTAAAAAAGTATATTGATCAAAAATTTATAAATAAATTTAATAATAAAAACTCTAAACAAAGTGAATATATCTTAAACATAATAGATAAAACTCTTTCATTTTTGAACATAACCTCAAATTTAAATTTTGTTAAAACTAACCAAATGCAATGTAAAGGCTGCGCAGCAAAAGTTCCTTTTACTGCATTAAGGAATACCCTTCCTAAAAATATAACAGCTTCATCAGATGATGCATCTTCAATTTTTAATTACCCACAACTTTTTCAAACTATAGATATGATAAATGCTATAATTACCGACCCTTATTTATTGGGCAAGATAGCGGCTAACCATTCGCTGAGTGATATTATAGCTGTGAAATCCAACCCAATTGCAGCTTTAATGATGCTTCAATTACCTTTTTCTAAAGTTGATATAAATTCTAGAGATTTAGAACAAGTTTTATCCGGGGCAAAAGAGGTATTTGATAAACATAATTGTATTATAAATGGTGGCCATACCATGATAGGTAAAGATAGTGATCCAGTAATAGGATTTACAGTTACTGGTGAAAGTAAACTAAAAGAAAATAAAAATAAAAAAAGTTATAAGATTAAAAATAATGATACTTTAGTCCTAACAGAAAAAATTGGTTCTGGTATTATTTTTTCTGGTATCAACAATGATATAATTGACAGTTATTTTCAAAAAGACGTGATAACTCAAATGATAAATGGCAACTTCTTGTTTGGTAGTATAACTGAAAAATTAAATATTTTATCAATGACTGACATTACTGGATTTGGCCTTGCAAACCATCTTCTTAATTTGATAAAAAGGGATAAGAATAAGACTGGGTTAACGATTTTCCCTGAAAAAATACCAATATTTAATGGAGTTAAAGAAGCTATTGATAAAGATGTAAAATCTTCTTTGTTTGAATCAAATTATAATTCAGCTATTAAAAGTATTATTTATGATCGACAAAAAAAATCAATCGATGAAATATTATATGACCCTCAAACTGTTGGAGGATTAGCTTTTATAATACCTAGGGAAGATAAAGAAAAACAATTTGCAATTTTAAAAAATTACAAAATCAACTTTGTTGAAATAGGTTATGTGAATAATTTAGATAACCAAATCAAAATAATGTAACTTCACCTCATGACAAAACATAAAGTAATTAAAAAATGGAACAACAAAAAGTTTGATACTATTATAGATGTAAGGTCACCATTAGAATTTGCAGAAGACCATATTGTTGGCGCTATAAATTGCCCAGTTTTATCAGATCTAGAAAGACAAAAAGTAGGAACTATCTATAAAAAAGAAAGTTCATTTAAGGCAAAAATAATTGGATCTTCATTGGCAGCTAAAAATATAGCATTCCATATTCAAAATAATTTCATAGAAAAAAAGGGGTCTTGGCAACCTTTAATTTATTGCTGGAGAGGAGGACAAAGATCGAAAGCTTTTTCAATTGTACTTTCAGAAGTTGGATGGAGAACAAACCAACTTAAAGGTGGTTATAAAGAATATAGAAACCAAGTGATTAATTTTTTAGAAAATATTGGTCCTAAATTAAAAATTACTTTGATTAGTGGGAAAACAGGATCTGCTAAAACTAAAATATTAAAAAGTATTGAAAATGAAGGTGGACAAATTTTAGATTTAGAAGGACTCGCAAATCATAAAGGTTCTCTTTTAGGTAAAATTCCAGATTTAATTCAACCATCACAAAAGTTCTTTGAAAGCTTAATTTTCAATAAGATACAAAATCTTAATCTTAAAGATAAAATTTATATTGAAGCTGAAAGTAGTAAAATTGGGAATATTCATATACCTAAATCTATTTGGAAAAAAATGATCAATGCACCTAGAATAGAAATATCCGCAAATGTGGATTTACGTGCTAAGTTTTTAGTTAAAGATTATGATTACATGTGTAATGATCCAACATTAATAAAACCTATAATTAAAGGTCTTAAAAATAGATTAAGCAAGAAACTACTTGATGAATGGGCAAATCTAATTGATAGCAAAAAATGGTTTGATTTAACTAAAAGTTTTTTAGAAAATCATTACGACCCTTCATACTCATCAAATACCATTAAAAATGATCGCAAGGTTTTAAAAAAGATTACTGCATCATCTCTAAACAACTCTGACATTGAACATATTGCAAAAAATATTTTAAATAAAAATTAATAAAAAAACTAATATTTTTAGTTATTACAAATCATTTTTTAATTTCTTGCATTTTCCTTTTTTTATATTTAAAACATGATTAAATGAGCATTAAACGTTAATATTCCCCGGTAGCTCAGCGGTAGAGCAGACGACTGTTAATCGTCTGGCCGGCGGTTCGAATCCGTCCCGGGGAGCCATATCTTTAAATCAAACATATGAATAGACATGTTATCATTTTTTTAAAAGACATTTAAAGCTATCAAACTTATAAACACATATCTTAATATTTTTGAAATAGACACTATAATTACAAAAATAATTATTGGAATACGAAGAATTCCAGCTACCACCGTTAGAGGGTCACCAATAAAAGGCACCCAACTTAAAAATAAAGTCCATTTCCCATAAGTTGCGAACCATAAAGAAGCCTTTTCTAATTGTGAACTATTTATTGGGAACCACTTCTTTTCTTTAAATTTTACAAAATAAAAACCTAAATACCAATTTAAAACAGAGCCTAGTATATTTCCAAGGCTAGCAACAAGAATAAGATTTGTAGTAGAGAATTTATTTAAATAAATAAAAGCCGTTAATGTTAATTCAGAGTGACCAGGTAGGACGGTTGAGGATACAAAAGAGGATGTAAAAAGAGTAAAGTAAACTACAGTTTCATTCATTTATCAAAATTTTCAATGTCTTCAGCAATTTTTTCCCATACTTTTTCTTCTTGTTTAAGTAGTTGTAAATTTTTTTTCAAATCTGTATTTACTTCTTTAATACGTAAAGTATTCTTGATGTCATAAAACTGATTATCAAGCATTTCATTTTCTAAATCAGACTTCTTTTTCTCAAACTCGTTTATTTTTTTTTCAGAAATAGATAATCGCTTTTTTAAATCAGATAACGATGACGTACTATCAAAATTGTTCTTAGAATTAATTCTAATAGTCTTTTTATTATTCTTCTTCTGATTTTGATTTCTATTTAAAACTAAATCTCTATATTCATGAATATCACCGGAAAACTCAGATACTCCGCCATTTTTTACAATGAGTAATCTATCCACTAACCTTTCAACCAAAAAAGCGTCGTGACTAACTAATATTAATGAACCTGAATAATCATTCAATGCCATAATGAGAGCTTCCCTACTTTCTATATCAAGATGATTTGTAGGTTCATCTAAAATTAATAAGTCGGGCTTTTCTATTACAACTAATAAAAGTAATAATCTAGCCTTTTGACCTCCAGACAATCTTTTTACTTGTAAATCCATTGTATCCGCTGCAAAACCAGCTGAGCCAAGCCTAGCTCTAACTTTAGACGGTATTTCTGAGTTTAACTTTGAATAAACATGTTCAAAAGCTGTTTCATTAGGCCTTAATTCATCTAATTGATGTTGGGCAAAATAACCAATTTTTAATTTTTGGGGAATTTGCAGAGAACCATTAATTAATTTAATTTTTTTTGCTATAAGTTTAGAAAAAGTGGATTTACCTTCTCCATTTACACCTAACAAACCTATCCTATCATCAGGGTTTATTTGTATATTTATATTTTTTAATACTTCAACATCATTATAACCAACAGAAGCCTTATCTAAAGTTACCAAAGGTGGAGCAAACTTAATAGCTTCGTCAAATTTAAATCTTGGTATTTTTTGATCTTCTTCAATAACGATAGGCTTCATTTTTTCTAATATTTTTATTCTGGATTGCGCTTGTCTGGCTTTAGATGCTTTTGCTTTAAAACGATCTACAAAACTTTGAATATGAGCTCTTTGGGCATCTTGTTTATTTTTTAAAGATATCTTCTGTTCTAATTGAATCCTTCTTTCATTATCAAAAGTATCGTAATTACCAGAATAAAATTGTAATTTTTTATTAGAAAGATGAAGTATACCATTTACAGATTTATTTAATAAACTTCTGTCATGAGATATTACTAAAACTGTATTCTTAAATTTTTGTAAATAATTCTCCAGCCATGCTGTACCCTCAAAATCTAGGTAATTAGTGGGCTCATCTAGTAATAAAAGATCAGGATTTGAAAATAAGACACTAGCTAGTGCAACTCTCATTCTCCAACCACCAGAAAAACTAGAACATGGACTGTTTTGATCATTTTGACTGAAACCCAGTCCAGTTAATATAGAAGAAGCTCTAGCATCTGCAGAATATGCGTCAATGTCTGCTAATCTAATATGAATATTAGCAATTTTATTTGGGTCTGTTTCTATTTCTGCATCTCTTAATAATTCGGCTCGTTCAAAATCAGCTGCCAATACGGTATCTAAAAGTGTTTCTTCTGTAGATGGTGCTTCTTGAGCAACAGAACCTACTTTAAAATTTCTTGGTATTTCAATAACTCCTCCATCAATAATAAGTTCTTTTTGAATTAATTTGAATAATGTTGTTTTACCAGCGCCATTTCTTCCAACAATACCAACTTTGTGCCCAGTAGGAACAAAAGCAGATGTTTCTTCTAGAAGAGAAACACCACCAATAGAAAAAGAAATATTTTTAAAGTTTATCATTTGATTTTTTCTTTAATTTAAAATTTAAAATAGTTTTTTGACATAGGCTCTATATAGTCATTATATAATAATAACTTTGTATAAACAAAATCACATAATTAGTAAGTAAAATTTATGAAAAAATTAATAAAAGAAAACTTCATTGATACCATTGGTAATACACCTTTAATTAGATTAAATAAAGCTAGTGAATTAACTGGCTGCGAAATATTAGGGAAAGCTGAATTTTTAAATCCCGGATCCTCCATTAAAGACAGAGCAGCAAAAGGAATAATTTTAGATGCAATTGATAAAAAAAAATTATTACCAGGTGGTTTGATAGTTGAAGGTACAGCAGGAAATACTGGTATTGGACTCGGTCTAGTTGGTAATTCTCTTGGTTATAAAACAGTAATTGTAATGCCTGAAACGCAGAGTCAGGAAAAAAAAGATGCTCTTAAGTTAATAGGTTGTGAACTGCGACTTGTACCTGCCCTACCCTATTCAAATCCAGGTAATTACATAAGGCAATCAGAAGAAATTGCAAAAATGTTAGGAAAGACTAATGAAAAAGGAGTTCTTTGGGCCAATCAATTTGACAATATTGCAAATCAAATGTCTCATTATAACTCTACAGGACCTGAGATATGGAAACAAACTAATGGTAAAGTAGATGCTTTTACATGTGCTGTAGGAACAGGAGGGACTTTATCAGGAACAGGCTTATATTTAAAGGAACAAAATAATAATATTAAAATAGCATTATCGGATCCTTATGGATCAGGTTTATACAATTACTATCAAAAAGGTGAGATGAAATCTGAAGGAAATTCTATTACTGAAGGTATAGGACAAGGTAGGGTTACTAAAAACCTAGAAAACTGTCCAATAGACATGTCATTCAGAGTTGATGACAATCAAGCTCTTACTATAATTTTTGAATTACTAAAAGAAGAAGGATTGTTTCTTGGAGGTTCTAGTGGAATTAATGTTGCAGGTGCAATTAAACTTGCTAAAGAATTAGGACCAGGTCACACAATTGTAACTATTCTTTGTGATTCTGGTCAAAGGTATCAATCTAAAATCTGGAATCCTTCATTTTTAAAAAGTAAAGATTTAGTCGTTCCACATTGGCTTTAAATGGAGATTATTTATGGAGAAAGATTTATTTATCAAACCAAAAGACTTGATCGTAAAGTTAAGCACTCAAGATAATTTAAAGATCTTAGATGCAACTTTTTACCTTCCAAATTCTGATTTAATTGCTAAAGATGAGTATGACAAAAAACATATTCCAAATGCTGTTTTTTTTGATATTAATAAAATTGCTGATCCCAATAACTCATTGCCTCACATGATACCATCAAAGGAATTGTTTTCCGAACAGATGAGAGATCTTGGCTTAAATGATAGAGATGAAATAATTATTTATGATAACTCACCATTTTTGTCATCTGCAAGAGCATGGTTTTTATTTAGATATTTTGGTTATGATAATATATTTATTCTTCAAGGAGGTTTAAATAATTGGATAAAATTTAATGGGAAAGTTACAGACCAAACAACTTCTTTACCTAAAGGTGATTTTGCTGCTAAAACTGAAAAAAAAGAACTTGTTGTTACTTTAGATCAAATGATAACTGCTTCTAAAGACGAAAAAAGCATAATCCTAGACGCCAGGTCTTATAAACGATTTACAGGGGAAGCTAAAGAACCAAGACCTGGGTTAGCATCTGGGCACATTCCAAGTTCTAAAAGTCTTCCTTCATCAGATTTTGTTAATTCGCAAGGTTTTTTAAAGTCTCTTGATGAAATAAATTTAATTTTTTCTAATCAAGAAATTTCTATTAAAGACGATATAATTGCAACATGTGGTTCTGGTGTTTCTGCTTGTGTTATCTCTTTAGCTCTTTTTTGTATGGGCAAAGTAGACGTTCCAATATACGATGGCTCTTGGACAGAGTGGGCGACCTCTGAACAAAAAATAGCTAAATCTATTTAACTTACAAACTAATGATTAAGAATTTGACTTAAAAATAATTTAGTTCTTTCATTCTTGGGATTATTAAAAAAGTTCTTAGGATCATTCTGCTCAATAATTTCACCTTCATCCATAAAAATTACACTATCCGCAACTTTTTTTGCAAAACCCATTTCATGCGTAACAACAAGCATTGTCATACCTGTTTCAGCTAGCTCAATCATAGTGTCTAGTACTTCTTTTATCATTTCTGGATCTAAGGCAGAAGTAGGTTCATCAAACAACATGATCTTAGGTTGCATACATAATGACCTAGCAATTGCAACTCTTTGCTGTTGTCCTCCAGATAATTGACCAGGAAACTTTAGAGCTTGTTCAGGTATTTTAACACGAGTTAATAATTCCATAGCAAGTTCATTTGCTTCTTTTTTAGGAAGACCTTTGACCCAAATTGGAGCTAATGTACAGTTTTCAAGAACGGTTAAGTGTGGAAAAAGATTAAAAGATTGAAACACCATTCCAACGTCACTTCTAATCGCTTCGAGGTTTTTTAGATCACCAGTGAGTTCTGTACCATTTACAATAATATCACCTTTTTGATGAACTTCTAAACGATTTATACATCTAATAAGAGTGGATTTTCCAGAGCCTGATGGACCACATACAACGATACGATCACCTTGATTAACACCTAATGAAATGTTTTTTAAAACGTGAAAGTTTCCAAACCACTTATGCATTTCCTTAATTTCAATAACAGGTTTAGACGATTCATTTTTATTTTTTACCATTTTTAAGCTCACTTATGATCGGTGTTTAATTTATTTTCAAGCCATAGGGAATATCTAGACATAGCAAAACAACTTACAAAGAAGAATAATGCCACAAATAGATATATTTCTGTCGACAGACCGTTCCATTTAGTGTCAGCTAAGGCCGCTCTTCCTATGCCAAGTGGATCTAATAAACCTATCACTACTACAAGTGTTGTATCTTTGTATAATCCTATAAAAGTATTCATTATGCCTGGAATTGATATTTTTAAAGCTTGTGGAAGTGTTATAAACCTAGTTGTTTGCCAATAATTCATGCCTAATGCATCTGCAGCCTCATATTGACCTTTTGGAATTGCTTGAATTCCACCTCTAATAACCTCTGCAATATATGCAGCAGAAAAAAAGGTAAACATAATAATAACTCTGACTAAAATACTAAAGTTAGTACCTGGAGGCATAAAATAGTTCAGCATTGACGAAGCTACAAACAGTAAGGTTATTAAAGGAACACCTCTCATAAACTCTATAAAACAAACACTAAGTGTTCTAACAACTGTTAATTTTGATTGTCTTCCAAGAGCTAAAAATATACCTATGGGTAGTGAGCAAACAATACCAGTAACACCTATTATAACGGTTAGCATAAAACCACCAAATAAACTATATTCAATCTTAGTTAGCCCAAAATAACCACCATTGATAAGGATAAAAGCAAAGAAAGGATAAATTCCACTGAACCATAGTAGCCATTTTCTTTTAGGTAAATCAGGGTAAAGTAACGGAGCAAAAGCAATAAACATTGTTAAAAATGAAATATCAATTCTCCACCTTTCTACTTCAGGATAGAAGCCATATACAAACTGACCAACTCTTCTAGTTATAACAGCCCAACAGGCTCCGTCATTTATCTTCCTACATTCAATTTTTGAGTTTGCATCAAATACAGCATCAAAAAAGAACCAACCAATTATTCCATCGATTAAGTAATAAATAAGCACTACCGAAATAATTGTTAATGTAGAATTACTAATAGATGAAAATAAATTATTTTTAATCCAACCATAAACACCAACCGTTCCAGGAGGTGGTGGAAGATTAGGATATGAACCTGGTTTATATATTTCTGAGCTCATTTTATCTTCCCACTAATTTTACTTTATTATTATACCAGTTCATGAAAGCAGATATGCTAAGCGAAACAGATAAATATATTAACATCACAATAACCATCGTCTCCATCTCTCTACCAGTTTGATTTAGAGAAATACCCCCAAGTGTAGCAACAAGATCCATATAACCTATTGCAATTGCTAAAGAAGAGTTTTTGGTTAAATTTAAATATTGACTAGTTAAGGGAGGAATTATAACTCTACGAGCTTGTGGCAAAATAACTAATTTCATCACTTTAGAAGGTTTTAAACCAATTGATTCAGCAGCCTCTCTTTGACCTTTATCAACAGCCAATATTCCAGCCCTTACTATTTCAGCAATAAATGCAGCGGTATAAATACCTAATGCAAAGGTTAATGCCGCCAGTTCAGGGCTCATATGCATTCCACCTTTAAAATTAAAGCCCTTAAGCACCGGTATTTCAAGAGAAATGGGCAAGCCTGAAACGAAAAAACCTATTACAGGCAGAGATATAATTACTGATAAATTAATCCAAAAAACCGGAAGTTGTAAACCTGTCAAATCTTGCTTTTTCTTTGCATGTTTAAAAAAAAGAACAGAAAAAATAATCCCAATAACTAAAAGTAAATACACTAATTCAATACCATTTTCAGTTAACGGTTTTGGAATATAAAATCCTCTATTAGATAAAAAACTAATATCTGCAATATTAATTGCATTTTTGGAATGAGGAAGAGTATTTATAATAATACCATGCCAGAGAAGTATGTGTAATAATATAGGAACGTTTCTTGTAAACTCTATGTACCAATAAGCTATTCTACTGGCTAACCAATTTTTTGATAACCTTATTATTCCAAGAGTAACTCCTAAAATCGTAGCTAAAATAATACCAAAAACTGCGACTAACCCAGTATTTAAAAGCCCTACAATACCTGCTCTTAGGTGACTATCTCTATTGTTATAATCGATTAAATACTGATTAATATCATAACCAGCTGGGATAAATAAAAATTCAAAACTAATATCTTTACCAAGCGCTTTAAAGTTAGCATCAACATTAGAAATAAGCCAAGACAAAAACCAACCTATGCATAGTAAAACAAAGATTTGGATAATAATTTCTCTACTTTTTTCGTTGTGCCAAATATTATGTAAAAATGTCATAGGTGGGCCAAAATAATAAAAAAACTGCGTCTATTTAATATATAGACGCAGTTTAAAAAGTTTTATTTAATTGGTGGAATGTAAAATAGTCCACCATCTCTGCTTAACTGATTAGCTCCTCTTGCAATTTTAAGAGGAGTACTCATACCAAGATTTTTTTCAAAAACTTCAGCATAGTTACCAACCTGACTAATAACTTGAACAGCCCAATCTGGAGATAAACCTAGCTTTGAAACACCTTGCAATGGATCTTTACCTAACAAACGATTAATTTCTTTGTTTTTATTGTCTTTTCCAGCAAGAGATTTAACATTGGAAGAAGTAATATTTAATTCTTCACCAGCCATCATAGCTTTTAAAGTCCAAGCAACGATATCAGCCCATTGATCATCACCATGTCTTACAACAGGTCCTAAAGGCTCTTTAGACACAATCTCTGGTAAAACCATATGATCTGAAGGATTATCAAAACTAGACATAGTTGCATATAAACCAGATGCATCCGTTGTATAAACATCACATCTTCCAGCTTTGTATAATTCTTGAGCTTCAGAGTTAGTTTCAATAGGCACAGGATTATACTTCATATTATTTGAAGCAAAAAATTCTGCTAAATTAAGTTCTGTTGTAGTTCCAGTTTGAATACATACTGAAGCACCATCTAAACCCTTAGCTGACGTAACACCTAAAGATTTAGGAACCATAAAACCTTGGCCATCATAGTAACTTACACCAACAAATGTCTGTGATAAATCAACATCTCTTGAAAATGTCCAAGTAGTGTTTCTTGATAATATCTCACCTTCACCAGCTGCTAATTTAGTAAATCGAGTTTTACCAGTTGCAGTAGTATAATTAACTTTATCAGCATCGCCTAATGTTGCAGCTGCAACAGCTCTACAAAAGTCGACGTCAAAACCAGTCCATTTACCTTTATCATCAGGGGCAGCAAATCCAGCCAAACCAGTATTAATAATACAATTTAGACTTCCTCTTGCCCTAACCTCGTCTAGAGTACCTGCACCAGAAGGTGCTGATGTTACAGTTTCTTTTTCTACAGTTTGTGTTGGCTGCCCTGAAAACAAAGCATAACCTGCTCCTATTCCAACTGCGCCAGCAACAACCGCTGCTATAATAACATTATTGCTCATTTTATTTTCTCCACTTTGAATTTTTCATGAAACCATGAATTTAATAGTACTTTCCAACTTATTTGTTATAGTTACAAGACAAATATTTTGAAAATTAATATTCTGTTAACCTTTTTGATTTATTGAATCAACATAAATTATTTTTTAACAATCTAAAAGCTAAAGCATGACATCAAAAAACAAAAAATTAAACACTGACACTTTAATTGCTCATACAGGCAAAAATGCTTATGAAAACTTTGGTATCCCAGCTCCACCCTTGTATAGAACTAGTACAATTTTAAGCCCAAATATGAATGCTTATAGAAATAAAACAGGTAAATATACTTATGGCAGAAACGGAACGCCAACAACTGATTCGCTCTCTATGTCTATCGCAAAATTATATAGTGCTGACGGATGTGTCCTTGCCCCTTCTGGAATGAGTGCAATAACAACCGGATTTATGTCTACTATTAAGACAAATGACCATATTCTAGTACCTGATTCTGTCTATGGCTCTACTAGAAGATTTGTAAAAGAGGAATTTCCTAGATTAAATATAGATTATCAATTTTATAACTCTAGAGACATTGCTAGTTTAGAAACTTTAATTAAAGAAAATACAACTGCTATTTATATAGAAACACCTGGAACTTACACTTTTGAAATAATAGATATTGAAGAAGTTATTCGTGTTTGTAAAAAATTTAAATTAAAATCAATTATAGATAATACATGGGCAACAGCACTATATTTTAATCCTTTAGAATTTGGCGTTGATATTGTAATTGAGGCTGTTACTAAGTACATATCTGGTCATTCTGATATTATGATGGGTGCTGTTGTTGCTAATGATGAAAATTTAATAAACTTGCAACGATGGACAAGGAACTCTGGAACTTATGTAAGCCCAGATGATGTATATCTTTCTTTAAGAGGCCTTAGGACACTTCCTTTAAGGCTCAGACAATCTTCAGAAAATAGTTTAGCTATAGCAAAATATCTAGAAACAAAAAAAGAAGTTAAAAAAGTTATTCATCCAGCTTTAACTCAACACCCTGACCATGAAAAATGGAAAAATTATTTTAATGGAGCATCTGGTCTGTTTGCTATTGAATTTCAAGATTATATAACACAAACTGACGTAGATAAGTTGGCTGATGCTTGTAAAATATTTGGAATTGGTGCTTCCTGGGGTGGATATTCTAGTCTTTTGTCTACTATGAATATTGGTGAAAATAGGCATTTAAAATCTAGTTACGTACCCAAAGGGGAATATTTAAGAATTTATGCTGGTTCAGAAAATATTGACGACTTGATAAATGACTTAGAAAATGGATTTAAAGAGCTATGCTTAAAATAGATAAAAGGTAATTTATTACATTAACCTCTCTTCTCCTAAAACGGTAGTTCTTCTCATATCTCTTTTTTCTTTTAAATCGTCAAAGGCTCTGACTCTATGCATAGTTTGTCTATTATCCCAAATGACAAGATCATTTTGTGACCATTTATGAATATATTTAAACTTAATTTGAGTTGCGTACTCTATTAGGTCATCAATAAAACACATGGAATCTGGTCTAATCCAGTCTCTAATTTTACCAATGTGACTAGAAAGAAAAATTACCTTTCTTCCAGTTATATTATTTATTCTAACAAGTGGTTGTTCAACTGGCGTAAAATTTTTAATTTCTTCAGAAGATAATTCTTTTACCATATCAAAACCTAACCTCTGACGAGAATAAATTAAAGAATGTTCACATACCATATCTTGTATTTTATTTTGAGTTAACTCATCAAGATTATCATATGCACTTCTCATATCTGCAAATTCTGTATTACCACCCTGTTCAGAAATATTTCTTGCAGACAAAAGTGAATATTTAGCAGGGATTACTTTAAATGAACTGTCAGTGTGCCATAATCGGTTACCTAAATTGAATATCCTTCTTGGATCATTTTGGTTAAATGGCTTATTGTTTTTATCTAAATTTGATACATCTGCTAAATCTGTAGACAACCTTCTATCTTTTGCTTTTGTAATGTTTGATGTTTTTCCTGAAGCTTCTATATTTCCAAAATATTTAGTAAAACGAACTTGATCTTCATCATTAATATCTTGGTCTTTAAAAACAATTACAGAGTATTTGTTTATGGATAGATCTATTTCTTCTATCTGCTTACTATCTAGTTTTTGTCTTAAGTCAATATTTGACACAAAACCAACAAAATCTGGAAAAGCATCTCTGGTTTCAATCTTCATAAAACCTCCATATAAATTTTTCTAACAAAAAAAAATGTGATATAATCATTGAACAAAAAATTAATTTTGTAAAATCAAAAGAGAAAAATAAATGTTAATTTTAATAGTTATTAAACCAGTTTTTTTAATCATTACATTTATAATGATTTTAAGTTTTCATTCTTTTGCAATAGACAATATGGAAGGAGCATGGTTTGAATGTGAATTTGCAGGAAAAACATCAAAACCCCTAGATGATTGCAAAATATTAGATAATGATGGTTTTATTTTTTCTAATAATAAGGCCACACATATTTCTGTTATTGATAGTCAAGAAATTAACTGTAAGAAAAATAAAGTTGGTCAGTGTTTTAAAAGTGATCTTGATTTTGTTACCGCAAGAAAAGGACGAGAAGATAGTGTTAAATTTGGTAATAGTAAGTTAATCTTATCTTTTTTAGGATGCAGCCAAGTTTTTCACCTTAAAGACAAATCAATTTATGTAGAAGCATCACCTGATAAAAAAAAATGTTTTTGGGCTGGTAAAAAAATATTTTATTTAAAAAAATTTGAAGGTGATTTAATATTAAAAAAATAATTTTGGGTCAACTATGTATATTTTAAAACAAACTAACATTCTTAAGTATGGATTAATTACTGTTGGCTTAATAATAAGTTTGTTTTGTTTTTACGTGATTGTGGGCTTTTTAGGGATTCAATACTTAATGGAACCTTATCAATATGGAACTTTTTTTGCTTGGGTTATAATTTTATTTGGTATTTTTTATAGATTTACTTTTTTACTTTTAACCATTGGTGTGTTTTTCGGAGTTATCAATGTATTAGAATGGAATATATTTTTCGCTATTCTTTTTACTTTACCAAGTCTATTATTTATATTTCCTAAGCAAATACTTAGCTTTAAAATGAAAGGAAAAACTGAACACAAAACTCAGAGCAGCACTTTTAATAATGATACAGTTTCATCATCTCATCCTCAACACAATAAAAATAGATTTAAATCAAAGTCACAAACGAATGAAGTTATTGACGGTGATTATGAAATCATAAAAGATAATAAAGATAACAAGTAAATCTTAGTGTATTAATCCCTGATTTTTAAATATTTGGATTTTTTAGAAATCATATCATAAACAACCATTGCTCCACTAGATACTGATAACTCAGATATAGCTTGTACTACTACATAGTGAGTAACCATAAGATATGGGCCTTTATCAGACTTTAATGAATTTATTAATCTATTCAGTTCTTCTAATGTTTGGTCCCTATCAACATGACCTTCGTAAAAAGAATTTAAACCTTTATGAGAAATATAATCTCCTATATTTAAATAAAATGCAGTATCTTTGCATCTACACCAAAAACTAGAAAATATTTTAGTAAAAAAAATATCATTTTCTTTAAAAGAATTACCAATTATTCTACTTTGTTCTATTCCTCTTTTATCTAAATTTCGTTGTTTAGAGCAATCATTAAGATTAAAATTTTTTGGATCACCATATCCGGGTGCATGCGAATGTCTCATAAAAATGATTTTATTATCACTATTATTTTTAAATTCTTTTAAAGTTATATAATTTTCATTTGCATATAAATCAGTAGATATAACAATTAAATATAGTAAGGTGAGTAAAGATTTTATCATTTTTATAAATTACAATACATTTTGGTTTTAAAACTAAATTTTTATATTTTTTCTTTTATCATAGATTCTCTTTTAATGATGATTAAAGAAGATATGATAATAATTGCAGTTCCAATAAAGAAAGTTGAAGATAACTCTTCATTAAAGAAGTAAACACCTGATAAAATTCCAATAGGAACAGAAATATACCTCAGTGGTGCTAGCATACTAGCCGGAGCTAATTTTAAGCTATAAGCTAAACAAATTTGTTGAAAACTCGAAATAAAGCCAATTACTAATAAGATTATAAATATCTCGTTATATTCAGGCCATTGAACTTTATTCAAAATACATATAATTAAGAAAAACACTGCACCAAAGATATTATACCATAATGCTGTAGTTGTGGGGTGATCAGTTTCACTTAATTTTCTTACAGACAGCGTCATTAATGCACCAAAAATTGGCGATAAAACACCTAAAACAACACCATAATGAAACCAATTTTCAGAGAATGGATCTAGGATAATCAAAACTCCTAAAAAACCAATCAGAGCTATAATTCTTCTAAACCACCCTACTACCTCTTTTATAAGAAATGGGGCAAGCAAAGTTATAAAAATTGGCATTGTCTGAAGCAAAGTTGTCATGAGACTAAGATCTATGAATTGAAGAGCTGCAAAAAGACACCCAAAAGAACCAAGCCCAGTGATTGTTCTAATGGCTAATCCAGATTTAGACACAATTACAAATGTATCTTTTTTCCGTTGAGAAAAACCTGTGATTAACAAAAGAGGAACACAGAACAAATATCTAAAAAACAAAATCATAAATACTGACAAATTTGGTGATATTAACTTTACTAAACTAGCTATAGTAATAGTACAAATAACCTCAGTTATTGATAAGGAAATTCCTAAGACTGTATTTGAAATTTTAAAATTTGCTAACATACATAATCAATCATTAAAAAAACTTATCAATTCTTAAGTACTAAAAAAAACGTTAAAAGTATTTAATGCTTATTTTTAAATAAACAAAGCTATATATATATATAAATATTTTTGACATGCTCATTTAATTGATTTTAAAACTTCTATTAATATGGTCGGGCCAGCGGGATTTGAACCCACGACCTTCCGCCCCCCAGACGGACGCGCTACCAAGCTGCGCTATGGCCCGAAATAAAATTTTATTCTTAATTTATATTCTAGATAATAAAAATAAATATTATAAGATGTATAATCAATATATTTTGTAATAAGAGTAAAGATAGAATATTTGGGCAAAGCAATTTTTAAAAAAATTTAATTTTAATAGAAATGGTGGGACTAACTGGGATTGAACCAGTGACCCCTTCGATGTCAACGAAGTGCTCTCCCGCTGAGCTATAGTCCCACAGTAACTAAATGGCTTAAAACAAAGACTTTAAACACACGAGTTACATGTATATATATATAATTGTTTCTGTTAATCAACGATTTTTGTTAAAAAGTGTGACTGGAGTGTGACTAGGGTGTGACAGAAATTATCACCTAAAGATATACGTGAATTTATGTTTGTTGAGGTTAACTTAAGAAAAAATGACAGTAAATAAATATAGATTTATAAACCTACAAATATTGTATCTAGTGTTTTTTTAAATTCATAATTAAGAGGCATAGGATTATTTGTTTTTCTATCTACATAAACGTGTACAAAAAATCCATCTGCAGCTGAAATCTGTTCTTTTTCTTTAAATAACCCTACTTCATACCTAACAGAACTAATACCAATTTTTGTTACTCTTATTCCTGCATCTATATCTTCTGGATATTGAAAAGAAGAAAAATAGTTACAGCCAGATTCAACAATCAAACCAATATTTTTTCCATATTTAATATCAATTAAATTATTTTTAATTAGCCATTTATTAACAGCCGTATCAAATAATGCGTAATAAATGATATTATTCATATGACCATAAATATCATTGTCATTCCATCTTGTACTAAGTTTAGTAAAAAAATTATAATCACTTCTATTTGAAGGCTCTTTTTTCAATTTAATTTCCTTTATGACGAAATTCTTCTAAAGAACAAATTTTAGAAGAGATAAAATCAATTTTATTTTCAGGTAAAGATGCAATATTTATACGACCATCTGGCATTAAATATATTCCATTTTCTTTCCTCAATGTCATTATACCTTCTTGAGATATTGGCAAAAGAGAAAACATTCCATTTTGGACTTTCAAAAAACTAAAGAAATCTGTTTGTTGTTGTTCTTGGAGTGAATTTGCCAACTTATTTCGAAGAGATACTATTCTTTCCTGCATAGACCTGATTTCAACAAGCCAGTCATATTTTAAATTTTTATCTTCTAATATAATATTAATAGTTTCAGCAGCATGGTCAGGTGGATGAAAATAAAGCTCACGAGCGATTTCACTCAACATCGTTTCTAAAGAATTACTTTTAACTTTTCCTGCATCTGTAATAACTGCAATCAAACCACAACGATCTCTGTAAACACCAAATGTTTTACTTGAAGAAACAGTGATTATGACTTCAGGTACAATTTGAACTAATTTTCTAATTCCAAGCACATCTTCCTCAACACCTATTCCAAGGCCTTGATAAACTAAGTCGATAAAGGGCAATATTCCTTGTTTAAGACATATGTTTGCTACTTGTTCCCATTGATCTACCGTTAAATCTGCGCCTGTTGGATTATGACAACATCCGTGCAATAATATTGAATCGCCTGATTTTAATTTTTTTAAATCGTAAATCATATTGTCAAAATCTAAAAAGTTATTCTCTTGATTGTAATAATTATAATTTATGACTTTTAATCCAGATTTTTTAAACATAAATGGTTGTTGACCCCATGTAGGGTTAGGAATAGATATTAATTTATTTTGTAAATTATTTTTAATCAATTCACCGGCTATGCGTAATCCAGAACCAGCTCCAGGTATTTGAATACTGCCGATTTTATCTCCACGCTCATCAATAATAGCCTTTCCAAGAACTAAATCTAAAATATTTTTACAATATTTACTATTTCCTGCAGGTGTCTTGTAAGACTTGCTTGATTCAACTTCGAATAAAAGTTTTTCAGCAGTCTTAACAGATTTAAAAACTGGAGCTAATCCATTCTCATCTCTATAAATACCAATTCCTAAGTCAATTTTAGAGGTTCTTTCATCCCTTTCTAATTCTATAAACATTTGCCTAGTACTATCAAGTGAAGGCTTGGCGATATCAAAAAATCTCATAACATAACTTTCAAAAAAACAAATATATGATTAATAATAGGTTTAAATAATAAATTAAAAAAGACAAACCAATTTTTTATAAGAAATTAATTATGTTAAAAGAGTTAATTAGAAAAAATCCAGATACCCCAATTCTTATAACAGTACCTCATGCAGGAGATATTTATCCAGATTTATTTATTAAACATTTAAAAGTGAATTTATGTGAAGTTAGACGAATAGAGGATTATCAATCTAATAAGATACTGGGTAAGATTGATGAACAAATGGCCGATATAATAATCGCTCAATGCTCCAGAGCAGTAGTAGACTTAAATCGTTCAAGGAATGCTATAGATTATACTATGTTTTCTCAAGTTTTTGAACATGAACCTGTGTCTGAAAAACAAATGATAAAATACGGATTAGGGGTTTTTCCAAATAAAATTTTTGGAAAAACTATTTTAAAAACTCCTCTTCCAGTTTCATATGCAACTCATATGTTAGAAAATTATTATGACCCTTTCCATAAATCATTACATAAACAAATCATGTATCTTTATAACATCTTTGGATTTTGTTATCATATTGACCTTCATACTATGCCTTCAAAAGCTTTGTTAAATTTCAAAAAAGAGCCTGATATTGTTTTAGGTGATAATTTTGGAAAAAGTTGTTCTATAGGGCTTTCTAATTATTTTCAAAATGTTTTTAAAGAAAATGGTTTCACCGTAGAACTAAACAATCCATATGCAGGCGGTTTTATTACTAGAAATTATGGAAACCCATCTAAAGGTGTTCACACGATCCAAATTGAGATTAATAGAAAAATATATATGGACGAGAATAAACTTTCTTTAAAAAATATAAAAATACTTCAAGAAATATTTGCTAAAATATTTAATAATTTGAAACTTTCTGAAAAAATAGCGGCAGAGTAAAATTTATAACAATCTTTCCATATGCAGTAGTTTTTTTATTTTTTTACTAATAACCAAAGGCTCATTTAAAATTGTCTTAACTAAAAGTTCAGCGTAATAAGGTGCATAAACAAAACCCCATGCTCCCATACCACCTAGAGCATATATATTCTCTGATTTTTCACTTCCAATTGAGTTTAAAGAACCAAAAAAAGGAACTCTATCTTTAGTGCTGGCTCTTACGCTCACTCTATATTGATTTTCAAAATTATTAGGGTCCCATAAGTTTTTTAAAAAATTTGGAATAGAATTTAAATTACTTATATAATCGCTTTGATGGAAATCAGTTTTAATGTCCCTATGAAAAGATGCTCCTACTTGATGATAACCCTTAAAAGATTGAGAAATAAAATGACCATAACTAAAATTAATTTTTAAATTAGAAGTTAAATTTGATTTCTTTATATAATTAACTTGTCCTGAAGTTGGAATAATAGGAATTTTGTTATTTAGGCTTAACATTTCATACCCATTAGCCCACACTATTGTTTTGGCTTTTAAAACATTACCACGATCATCTACAATATCTTTAAGTCCATCTTTGTTTGCTAATATTTTTTTAACATTAAATTTTGGAAAAAAACTTGTTTCTTTTACTAAGTTTTTTATAAATTTAATATTATCTACAACTCCTGAAGATTGCATATGTAAACAATTAGTATTTTTTAAAGCTTCTATATTATAATTACCATCTTGTATTAAATCCAAGGGCCAATTGTTTTGTAAAAGCTTTTTAAACTTATAGATTTCTCTTTCTCGTGAGGGTAATAATATAAGACCATTCGACACTGGAGTAGCCTTTAATTGACTTGCTAGTTTCCTTGAAAAGGAAAAAGCTTCTAATGATATCAAGCCATAAGGTGAATTATCTAAAGTTAATTTCGGCATTTGAAGCGCTACTTTATTGCCACTTGCACCACAAGAAAGAGAAGAAGCTTTATCAATTAAAAAGCATTCAATATTTCTCTTTCTTAAAGCGTATATTAGAGAAGCTCCGGAAATGCCCGCTCCGATAACAGCAACAGGACCAATATTATTAAGAGCGTAAGATTTGAATTTTATCTTATCGGGTTGTTCATTTTTAACTGCAAAAAGAATTTCCTTTTTCTTTCCAATTCCTTGTGTTTTTGAAACACAAAACCCATTTTTTTGTAACCCTCGCCTAACATATCCTGCAACAGTAAAAGTAGATAAAGAACCTCTCCAGTTTGTATGTTTATATATTTCTTTAAAAAGTTTTTCGGCCCAAGCACTTGGATTTTTTTTTGGAGAAAAACCGTCCAAATACCATGTGTCGGCTTTAAAATTAAAATTACTTAATGATAAAAAATCATCATAAATTAATACTAATTTTACATTACCAAGTTCAAAAAATATTTGATGGGTACTTTGATAGGTTTGTGGTATTTTGTTTATAAAGAGTTTGGATAAATCACTTAAATTATAATTATAAAATAATTTATGGACCCTTATCAATTCTGTTTTGGACAAAGGTGCATTTTCAAAGCTAATATAAGTAAGAGAAGAATTTGGCTTTCTTGTTTTAAGCCATAACTGCCAAGTTAACAAAAAATTTAATCCAGTGCCAAAACCTAA
Organism: Candidatus Levibacter sp. Uisw_134_01; assembly: GCF_047717795.1. GTDB lineage: Bacteria > Pseudomonadota > Alphaproteobacteria > Puniceispirillales > Marisalimonadaceae > Marisalimonas. Next base: position 1,204,435 of record NZ_CP159808.1, read on the forward strand.
TTCAGCAATGGTAAATATATCACTTTTTTTGAACTTCATTGCTAAACTATTAGTCTTTAAGTAAACATGATCACTTTCTTGCATACCATTAGCTTTATCAAAATAAATATCGTTATAAAGCTTTGAATAAACACCTAATTTTGAAGATATTGATAATTTTGATTTCTTTAAATAATTTTTCATTTTATATCTTTATCAATTAATATAAATTATTTAAACAAAATCATAATTAAAATTTTGAGGAATACACTTGGGCAATAATTTTTGGGAAACAAAAAATTTGATTGATATGAATGAAAATGAATGGGAGTCGTTATGTGACAAATGTGGTAAATGTTGTGTAATAAAATTAGAAGATTTTGATACTCAAGAAGTACATTATACAAATGTCTCATGTAAATTATTATGTGAAAAATCAGCTTCTTGCAAGGACTATAAGAATAGACAGTCTATAGTTTCTGATTGTATCATTTTGTCTCCAGACAATTTAAAAGACCTTAAATGGATGCCAGAAACATGCGCTTATAAATTATTAAATGAAGGGAAAAAACTCCACTATTGGCACCCTTTATTATCTGGTAATGATAAAGACATTGTAAATAGTGGAAATAGTGTGAAAAATAGAGTAACAAATGAAAATAAAATTAAAATTAAAGATTTACCTGATTATATTTTCAATTGGTAAAGTTTAGGAATAAAGTATGTCAAAAAATATGTGGATATTAGCAGCATTAATATCTGTTCTAGTTATAGCGTCTATATATAGAGAACAGTCTGGAATGAAAACACCAGATCATCTTAAGTGTAAAGAATCCATGTTTCAACAAATGTTTACAGATCAATGCACACCTAGATCTGGTATAAAAAAATCATAACCAATCATCTAGAGTTTGTATAACATGAAAATTGCAATAATCGGCTCAGGTATTTCAGGGCTTTCATCAGCTTTACTTTTGTCTCAAAAACATGACATCACATTAATAGAGTCAGATAATAGATTTGGCGGTCATGCAAACACAGTAAATGTAATAGAACAAGAAAATACAATTCCTGTGGACACTGGTTTTATAGTATATAATGAATTGAACTATCCTAATTTAGTTGGTTTTTTTAAATGGTTAGAAGTAGAAACTATAAGTTCTGACATGTCATTTGCAGTATCGGCTAGAGATGGAGACTTAGAATATTCTGGGTCATTAATTGGTTTGTTTGCTCAAAAAAAGAATTATTTCAATCTAAAATTTTATAAAATGTTAAAGGATATTTTTGTTTTTTTTGTGTTTGGTTACAAATATGCTTTTCAAGTAAATGAAAATGAAACATTAAAACAATATATTAAGAGATGTAAGTTTAGTTGTCAATTTGTTAACGATCACCTTATACCAATGTCGTCTGCTATATGGTCATGTCCTGAAAAAGAAATTTTAAACTTCCCTGCAAAAAGCTTATTAACTTTTTTTAAAAATCATCAATTAATTAATTTTATTATTAGACCCAAATGGAGGACAGTTAAAAATGGCTCTAAACAGTATGTTGATAAAATTATTGATAAATTAAAACTAAACAAAAAGAATAGAATTCTATTGAACGTAAACATCAAATCTATATCTAATAAAAATAAAAAAATATACATTAAATTTGATAATAAAAATGATACTTTTGATAAAGTTATTATGGCAACACATCCGGATCAAACTATTAATTTGATAGAAAATTTAGATTATAAATCGAAAGACGTATTGAGTAAATTTAAGTATCAAAAAAACACAGTCTATTTACATTCCGACACCAGCTTAATGCCCCAAAACAAAAAAACTTGGTCAAGTTGGAATTATCTATCTACAGAAAAAATCATTAATAAATCATCAGTAACTTATTGGATGAATATTTTACAAAACCTTAATACTTCTTTAAATATTTTTGTTAGTTTAAACCCATATAAAAAACCAAAAAAAGAGTTAATTCATAAAATATTATATTATGAACACCCAGTTTTTAATCTAGAAACAAATAAAGCTCAAAATGAACTAGATTCTATACAAGGTAATAATAATATATATTATACTGGTGCTTGGACTGCATATGGATTTCATGAAGATGGAATAAAATCAGCTGTAAAAATTACAAAGTTGTTAGACGTTAAAATTCCATGGGACACAAATTAAATTGAATAATTATAAGAAGTCTTCTGAAATTAATATAAAATTATTTGAGGGTTTAATAAATCACAATCGTACAGGGAAAATAAACCATTTTTTTAAAAATAAAATTAACGCCATTTTATTAGATTTAGAAAAAGACAATAATGATAATTTTAAAAAGCCTTCCTTTTTTTCAACTGATAAGTTCAATTTTTTTGGTTGGTCCGCTTCAGATCATGGACCAAGAAAAAAAGGAACTAATAAAGATGATTTATATGAATACATATTAAGTTTAATTACAAACTCGTCTTATGATAAAAATAAAATTAAGGATATAAAGTTATTAACATTTCCAAAAGTGTTTGGTTATGGTTTTAACCCTTTGTCTGTTTACTTTTGTTATAATTCCACGAACCTTTTAGTACATACTGTTTTTGAAGTTAAAAATACTTTTGGAGATATTCATCATTATGTTTTAAAAAACACTGATAAAAAAGTAATTACACAAAGAGTATTGAAAAAGTTATTTGTCTCCCCATTCTATAATAAGAAGGGTTACTATAATTTATATGCAAATCATATAGATAAAAAGATAATAACATCTGTAGAATATGTAATGAATAATAATACCGTCTTTTTTGCATCTATGAATTTAAAGGAAATTCAATTTAATAACTTAAATATTTTAAAATCAATTTGTAAACTCATTGTTTTTCCTGGAAAAATTTGGATCAATATTCATTTACAAGCTTTTTTACTTTGGCTAAAAAAAGCCAGAATTTACAAAGTTCCTAAAAGTGAAACAATAAAGCATTCTTTTGGAAACCATCTGCCTAAAGATAAATAAAAAATTAAGAGTTAATAAATAAGGAAAAATAATGAATTTTTGGGACAAAATATTTTTAAAAGGTATTAAAAAATTTCCTTATGGTTCTCTTCAAATAGAATGGCCTGATGGAAAATATCAAAAGATAGATGCTATTCACAAAGGTCCAAACGCTAAATTAAAAATAGTTGATACAAATGTAGTAAGAGAAATAATCCAAGGTGGTTCAATTAAATTTGCAGAGCTATATATAAGTAAACGAATTATAACAAATAATTTAACAAATTTAATGCACTATTGTGCTCTTAATAACGACCAAGCTGAAGAGACATTTAAAATTACAATTTTTAGATATCTTTATAATAAATATCTTCATTTTAAAAATAAAAACACCAAAATACAGGCTAAGAAAAACATATCTCATCACTATGATTTAGGTAATCAGTTTTATAAATACTGGTTAGATAAATCAATGACTTACTCTTCAGCAATATTTAATGGCAAAAATGATAACTTAGAATTAGCGCAAAATAATAAATACCAAAAATTAGCTGATTTATCATCAATTAAAAAGGGAGATAATATACTAGAAATTGGTTGTGGTTGGGGGGGGTTCTCTGAATTCTTAGCTAAAAACTATGACTGCCAAATCACTGCTCTAACAATTTCAAGAGAACAATTCAAATTTACAACAGAGAGAATGGAAAAAGCTAATTTAACATCGAAAGTTAAGGTTGTTTTCTGTGATTACCGTAATATCAAAGGTCAATTTGATAAGGTATTATCTATAGAAATGTTTGAGGCAGTCGGAAGAGAATATTGGAAGACTTTTTTTGAAAAAATTAAAACAATTTTAAAACCTAATGGAAACGTTGGTCTTCAATTAATAACTATTGATGATAAAATTTACAATGTTTATAAAAACAACCCTGATTTCATCCAAAAATATATTTTCCCTGGAGGAATGCTTCCTTCAGTAGAGGTGCTTAAAAATATTATTGAAAATACTTCATTTAGAATAAATTCAATAAATAGTTACTCAAATGATTATGCTAAAACTCTTAATATATGGAATAAAGAGTTTAACAGGAATTGGACAAAAATTGAAAAATTAGGTTTTGATGAAAGATTTAAACTATTATGGAATTATTATCTTTCATATTGTGAAGGTGGTTTTTTATCAAAGAACATTGACTTAAAACAGATAAATTTAAAATTGAATTAAATCTTCACCTTAAAAATTTTTAAACTCAGTCTGTATAAAACACCAATAAATGGTAATTTAATAAAAAGTCCATTCATAGAATCCCAATAATCAATGTGACAATTAATTTTACCATCTGAATTTAAAGTTATTTCGCTTACACCTTGAATGAATTGTTTCGATTTAAAAGCGTAGAAGACCATTTTCCATTTCAAAAAAACTTTATTTTCACTTTTTGAGTAGTTTAGAACAATAAAGCTAGGGTCCTTAACATTTTTGAACATGTGATAAAAAATTTTTTTAAAATTTTCACTGCCCTGAATATAATTAAACGGGTCAGAAAACATAATATCCTTATCAATACAGTTATCAAATTGTTCAATATTATTTAAACTTAGATGACTAAATAAACTTATGTAGTCTTTTATATATGTTTCATTCATTTTTAAAATTTCAACTAATATTTTTTTTTATAAGATATGATGATAATTTATCAGGTAACAAGCTAAACAATTTCATAAATAATGAAAAAAGGAATGGAAAAGAAAACTCAAATTTATTTGATTTCATGTTTTTATAAATTAATTCAGCTGCTTTATTAACGTTCATAAGACCAGGCATATAAAAATCATTTAAAGATGTCGCGGAGGTTTCTACAAAACCAGGGCTACAAACTTGTACTTTAATACCCTTAGAATACAAATCATATCTAATTGATTGTCCAAAAGACCTTAAAGCTGCTTTTGTAGGCCCATATGCTGCAGCTTTTGGTAAACCAATCCAACCAGAGATACTTGACATAATTATAATTTGTCCATTTTTATTTAATAACATTTTAGGAAGAAATGCTTCATAACAATTCAAAACTCCAATATAATTAACATCAATGTGATTTTTATAAGTATCTATGTTGCTTTGGCTAGAATTAACGGGACTATAAATGCCCGCATTTAAAAAGATTAATTTAGGCGTATTTACCTCTTTAGCAATAGACACCAATTTTTTTAAATCTTTGACATTACAAACGTATGGTTTGAAGTTTTCTTTATTGATTTTGATTGTTTTTTTTAACTGATTTAATTTTTTCTCGTTACGACTTATTCCAATAACTTCCCAGCCATGTTTGATAAGAATCTTGCTAAACGCAGCTCCGATGCCATCGCTTGCACCTGAAATAATTGCTGTGTTTAATGCCATGTTTAAATCTCACAGTTCTTTTTTTAATTATAATTTTATTAGGATTGATAGTTATATTCTTCTAAATTTTACAAGTTTTGTAACGCACAATTACGGCTCCTCTTACTTTAGACTTTAAAATTTCAATATTTACAGAAAATTTGTCCGCAAAAATAGCTTTTTTTAAAGGAAGTTCTCCTTCAATTATATCATTGTTACCCAGGTAAATTAATGTAACTCTAACAGGTTTAGACACATTAAAATTTGGGTCTTCGTTGTTATCCTTAGAAATATTACCTTCAGCTTTAATTTTTAAACTATCTGATAACAATGATAATGTATTTTTAGGAGGGACAAAAGATTCTGTTGAAACAGCTAATTCTGCATTTTGAGAATTAGCACAAACCTTATTTTTACTTAGTAATATTAAGTTATTAATTATAGTCTTTTCAGGTATCCCTTTAGCTAAACTAGCCGCAAGCACTTGCTTTGCTTTTTCACCTATATCTGTTTTTTTATCTTTTATAATTTGTGTACTTAAGGACAGATTTGCTTCTTTTAATTTTAGCCTAATATCTGTTAATTTTCTTTCAAGATTATTTTTTGTTTGGTTGAATTCATTTATAATTCTTTCATTCTCTTGAATGAGTATTAGGTTATCATTATTACCAAACCACCATCCAGTCAAAAAAATAAATAAAACAAAAATTAACTTTAAAATAGAACTAAATACAAACTTTAATTGTTTTTGCCTATATTTATGTTGAGCTTGATAAAAATCCAAGACATTTTCCAATTAGGTTATTATTTATTCTTTTTATATTTTATATATAATAAATCAATAAATTTGTTATGAGGAATTATTAGAATTTTTAAAGATAAAAATAATAGGGCTTGGCAAAGAATGTTATCTGGGCGAAAGTTAGATATATTGTCCCCTTCACCACTTGACATAGAAATAGAAGACATTGCATTAGGATTATCAAGGGTAACCAGATGGAATGGTCAGACAACAGGCGTGCATGCTTATTCAGTAGCCCAGCATTCTATTTTAGTTGAGGAGTTATTTACTTTTGAATATCCTAGCTTAAAAAATAAATGGAGATTGGCAGCTTTACTTCATGACTCACCAGAGTACGTAATAGGTGACCTTATAACCCCTTTCAAATATGCACTAAATAATAGTTACCGTGAAGTTGAAGAAAATCTAATGAAAGCAATATATATTAGGTTTGGTCTTCCTGCTAAAATTCCTAAATCTATAGAACTAAAAATAAAAAAAATAGATAAAGCATTAGCGTGGTATGAAGCAATTTCGGTTGGAGGTTACAGAGAGGAAGAAGCTATGCAAATTTTGAAAAAACCTGATTTAAAACATACAAATCAAAAAATAGTCCCACTATCACCAAATACTATAGCCGAAAAATTTTTGAAAAAATTTAATCAAATTCTATTTCAAATAAATCAATAACCTTCGTTAATTAATGGAAAAGCACTTAACGCATCTAAAGTACCATATGAATTGTCTGTAGTTAAAAGACTACTATTTAGATCAGTAATATCATTTACACCTAATAATCTTAGACAAGTTATAATTTCTAATTCAAGCAACTCTAACATTCTATAAATAGCTTTTGAACCTCCAGCCGCTGCAGCCAATCCTTGAAGTCTTCCAATGCCAACCACATCTGCTCCTAAAGACAATGCTTTTACTACATCAGTACCTCTCATTATACCACCATCAAAAAAGATAGTTGCATTTTTGCCAACCGCATCTACTATTTCAGGTAGTACTTTTAAACCACCTAATCCAAAATCTAATTGTCTACCACCATGATTTGATACGTAAATAACCTCGACCCCGTGCTCAACTGCAAGAATAGCATCTTCTTTTGTTGCTATTCCTTTTATAATTATTGGTAAATCACAATAAGTTTTTATTCTATCAATATCTTTCCAAGAAAAACGCATTTGATGTTCAAAACCTGAGGCTGATTGTCGAGATGTGGTTCTATATCTTTTAGCTAAATCTCTTTCTCTTCTCCCATAAGCATCTAAATCTACTGTTAAACAAATACCTGCATAATTTAAGTCAATGGCTTTTTTAATATTATCATCAACCCAATCTTGATCTCCTCTAACATATAATTGAAATAACTTTGGATAGTTAACACTTTTAGCTACCTGTTCAAAGCCTGGCATACAAGTTGAACTAATCATATGCATTACCCCAAATTCAGAAGCAGCTTTTGTAGGGGCTTCTCCAGCACCCTCAACAAAATCTTGCATAGAGCCTATTGGCGCTAAAATAATAGGTATTCTTAATTCATTACCAAATAATTTTGAGGATAAATTTACTTTTTCTACGTCTCTTAAAACTCTGGGTCTAAAAGCTAAACTATCAAGAGCATATCTATTTCTTTTAAAAGTAGTTTCGGTTTCAGCTGCTCCAATTAAATAATCCCAAGTCTCTTTTGAAAGTTTTTCTTTAGCCTTTTTTGCAAATTCATGCAGTACTAGATATTCCTCTCCTTTTATTTCACTTCCTAGTTTATTTTTAGTCATTTTATTCTCCAGTTTGTATAAATCAAACTATATAAAAATTGATATTAAATGCCATAAAAAACTTGCCTTAGCTACAAACCTAAGTTAGACAACAACAATATGGTTTTGCGAGCGTGGCGGAATGGTAGACGCACTGGACTTAAAATCCAGAGTCCGATAAGGACGTGGGGGTTCAAGTCCCCCCGCTCGTACCATATAATTTGTTAATAAATACAAGTAAAGTACATAGGCCATTATATTAATGATTATTGCCCGTACAAAAGTTGAACTTAAAGACACTCTAAAAAATTTATCGAACAGACCTGGTAAATTGGCTTTAATACCTACAATGGGCAACTTACATGACGGCCATTTATCTTTGATTAAACTCGCAAAATTAAAATCATCAAAAACAATAACTACAATATTTATTAATCCACTACAATTTGGCAACAATGAAGATTTTGATAAATATCCAAAAACTCATGAATTAGACATTGAAAAACTTGAAAAAGAACAATGTGACGTTTTGTTTATGCCAGTTAATAAGGATGAAGTTTTTCCGCCCCCTGGTAAAATAAAAAATATAGATTCTGGTATGTTAGGTAGAGATCTATGCGGAAAAATAAGACCTGGTCATTTTGATGGTGTTTTAACAGTAGTTAATAGAATGTTTGAATTAATAAATCCTGACATAGCTATTTTTGGAGCTAAAGACTATCAACAACAAATATTAATAAAAAAAATGGCAAAGTCACTTTATCCTAATTTAGAATTACTAACAGCTCCTATAATTAGATCACAAAGTGGACTTGCATTATCTTCAAGAAATAATTATTTGTCGGAACAAGAATTGAAATTAGCATCTAGTTTGTATAAAAGCCTTCAACAAAGTGTAATATCTTACAATAATAAAATAAATACTGAAGAAATCATCAAAGACGCACAAAAATTTTTAAAATCAAAAAACCTAATCTTTGACTATTTTGAACTTAGGGATAGCCAGCTTAATACCGTTAAAGATAGCAATTTTACTGGGAAAAAAGTGTTTTTAGCTTCTGCTACAATTAATAAAACAAGATTAATTGACAATATAGAATTTTAATTAATGTTTTTTTTTCCTTTTGCAGACGAAAACCCAACAAAACAAAAGCCACTAATAAGCTGGACTATAATTTTATTATGTTCTTTAGCTTTTCTTAATTACACTTTTGAAGACGGTTTCATACAAGATAAAGTATTTTTGACGTTTGGAATGGTTCCAGCATTAATATTTGGTTATTCTGAATTATCTGATTCACTAAAAGTAATTCCTCCTGTCTTATCAATTATAACTTCTATGTTTCTTCATGGTGGATGGATGCACCTTATTGGCAACATGACCTACTTATATATTTTTGGAGACAATGTTGAAGAAACATTGGGTAGAAAAAAATTTGTTTTCTTTTATTTTTTTACTGGTACTTGTGCAGCTTTTGCTCAAGCATTTTTAGACCCTATGTCTACCGTACCTATGGTTGGTGCATCCGGAGCTATAGCTGGTGTTTTAGGCGCATACCTTGTTTTATTCCCAAGTGCTAAAATTAAAGTCTTCTTTTGGTTTATTATATTTTTTAAAATATTTAAAATAAGAGCGTTTATTGTTCTGGGAGGATGGATAATATTCCAATTTATTAGCTTCAGCGGAAATGAGCTAGGATCAGGTGGAGTAGCATATGCAGCACATATAGCTGGTTTTATATCAGGAGTAATTTTAATAAGTTTGCTAAAAAAGAAAAAATTAAATCTAAAAAAAAATACTAAAAGTTCTATCCCCTCTTCTAAATAAATATTCAGAGATTTCTTTCGTCAACTTGACCTTCTTCAAAAATTTTTCCTTTACCACCAAGTTTAATCACAGCAGACAATACTGCTTCAGATGCTTTGTTAAGTTGCGTTGTATTTTCAGATCTTAAAACTATTGATGTACCAAAACTACCGGGTTTAAAATATGGATAAGAACCAATTTTAACACCTAAAAAATCATTTTCTATTTTTTCTAAATCTTTTGCAATTAAACCTTCACCAATATTACTTGATACAGTCTTTGATAAAAGTTTTTTACCTCCTGTTAATTCGTTTAAAATAGTATGAAACATTCCTTGCATTATTTTTGGTACACCTGCAAAGACAAATAAATTTTCAATTTTATAACCAGGTGCTGCAGAAACTGGGTTATCAATTAATGTTGAATTTGTTGGAATTATTGCCATCTTCTGTCTTGCCTCATTGAACTCGATATTAGTACCTTCATAATGTACTTTTAACCTTCTCATAGCTTCACTATTTTTTTCTAATTTTTGATTGAAAGCCTTGACAACTGCTTCAGTAGTTATATCGTCATGGGTAGGACCAATTCCTCCACAAGAAAATACATAAGTAAAATTTTTAGAAAAAGTTTGAATTGTTTTAATAATAGTGTCCATGTCATCTGCAATTATTCTTGCCTCAATTAATCTAATGCCTACATTATTTAATTCCGAAGCTATCCAATTAATATTAGTGTCTTTGGTCCTTCCTGATAATATTTCATCACCAATTATTATTATGCCTGCAGTTGAAATCATATGTAGTAATCCTTAAAAAAAATTATTATTGTACGTATAAGTAAATAATTATAATAAATAATTACGAATATATTAGTTGGACTTAATGAATAACCATATTGAACTACACAGTAAAGATTCATTTTTAAAAATGCATGATGCAGGCAAGCTTGCAGCAGAGGTATTAGATTATATTACTGATTATGTAAAACCTAATGTTACTACAGGCTATTTAAATGATCTCTGTCACGATTTTATTTTAAAAAACAATGCTATTCCTGCACCACTTAATTATAAAGGCTTTCCTAAAGCCACCTGTATTTCAGTCAATCATGTTGTTTGTCATGGAATACCAGGAGATAAAATTTTAAATAACGGCGATATTTTAAATATAGATATAACAGTCATTCTTGATGGATGGTATGGCGATACAAGTAGAATGTTTTTTGTTGGTGAACCAAGTAATAAAGCTAAATTCTTAACTAGAATTACATATGAATGTCTTTGGTTAGGCATAAAAACTGTACGACCAGGAAGTACAACTGGTGACATTGGTCATGCAATTCAATCTCATGCTGAGAGTCATGGATTATCAGTAGTAAGAGATTTCACAGGTCATGGATTAGGAAAAGTATTTCATTCACCTCCTACTATTCTTCACTATGGTAAACCAAACACTGGAGACGAATTGGAAGAAGGTATGATCTTTACTATTGAACCGATGATTAATTCAGGTAAATATGATGTCAAAATCCTCTCTGATGGATGGACAGCAGAAACCCGTGACAAAAGTCTATCCGCTCAGTTTGAGCATAGTATAGGAGTTACAAGTAGTGGATATGAGGTCTTTACGCATTCATCTAAAGGTTACACGCAACCTGATTACTTATAAATAACTCCATATAAATTTATTTCGTTAACTTTTTATCTAACGTTTCTTTAAGTGATTTAGATGTTTTTTTAATAATTGGCTTAGCTTTTTTGTAAGCTTTGAAAGCAACCTCACCTGCTTTTTTTCTGGCAGTTGGATTAGTTGCTAGTATTTTGATCGCATTTTTAATAATTGATCCAATAATCATTAAATTTCTCGTATAAAAACTAAAAAAAAGTTATATATTTAAATATCATTATTTAAATAATATATACCATAAACAATAAAACAAATTTATAAATTCTTGCAAGCACAGTTTAAAAAATTAAAATTAAGGTGAAGTATGATTGAGAGATATTCAAGAAAACAAATGGTTGACATTTGGTCTCAACAAGAAAAATTTAATATTTGGTTTCAAATTGAAGCACACGCATGCGATGCTCAAGCAAAATTGGGTGTTATACCTAAAGATTCTGCTAAAATTATTTGGGAAAAAGGTCAATTTGATATTGATAGTATTGATGAAATAGAAAAAACTACAAAGCATGACGTCATAGCATTTTTAACTAACTTAACAGAATATATTGGAGAAGATGCTAGATTTATTCATCAAGGAATGACATCATCTGATGTATTAGATACTACCCTTTCTATACAACTACAAAAAGCATCCGACATTTTATTAAATGATTTAGATCTTTTACTTAAAGCAATCGAGAAACGCTCAATAGAACATAAAAACACTGTTACTATAGGTAGGTCGCACGCAATTCATGCTGAGCCAATAACTTTTGGACTGAAGCTTGCTAGTTATTATGCTGAGTTTAAACGTAATAAAAAACGGTTATTAGATGCAAGAAAAGAAATAAGTACCTGTGCCATATCTGGAGCTGTAGGAACATTCGCACATATTGACCCATATGTTGAAAATTATGTTTCCCAAAAATTAGATTTAATACCAGAAGAAATTTCAACACAGATAATACCTAGAGACAGGCATGCTATGTTTTTTTCTATATTAGGTGTTATAGCTTCAAGTGTGGAACGTTTAGCAACAGAAATTAGACACCTGCAAAGAACAGAAGTTAGAGAGGTTGAGGAGTTTTTTTCTCAAGGTCAAAAAGGTTCCAGCGCAATGCCTCACAAGAGAAATCCTGTTTTAACAGAAAATTTAACTGGATTAGCTAGACTTGTAAGGTCTTCAGTAATCCCTGCTTTGGAAAATGTAACGTTATGGCATGAAAGAGATATTTCACATTCATCTGTAGAACGAATGATTGCGCCAGACGCAACAATAACTCTAGACTTTGCGCTACATAGATTAACAAATGTAATTGAAAATTTATTAATTTATCCAAATACAATGCAATTAAACCTTGAAAAACTTGGTGGTCTTGTACATTCACAACAAGTATTATTAGCTTTAACTCAAAAAGGTGCTAGTAGAGAAAGTGCTTATGAAATGGTACAAAGTAATGCTATGAAAGTTTGGGAAACACCTGAACATGAAAGAAAGAACGTTTATAAAAAGTTACTTATAGATGATCAAAATGTAAGAAAGTTTCTTGATGAAGCTGAAATAGAAAAATTATTTAATTTAGAACAACATTTTGTTCACGTAGATACAATTTTTCAAAGAGTTTTTTCGAAATAGGAATAATACAATGGCGAATAAAAAAATTCTATATGATGGAAAAGCTAAAACAATATTTGAAGGCCCTACTCCAGATACAGTAGTTCAATATTTTAAGGATGATGCTACTGCAAACAATGCTGAAAAACACTCAATCATTAATGGTAAAGGTGTTTTAAACAATGCCATATCTGACTTTCTTATGAAAAAAATTAATGAATTAGGCATACCTACTCATTATATAAAAAAGATAAATATGAGGGAACAATTAGTAAGAAAGGTTGAAATTATACCTGTAGAATTTGTTGTTAGAAACATAGCAGCAGGATCTATTGTAAAAAGACTAGGTTTAAAAGAAGGAACTACCTTTTTAAGACCCTTAGTTGAACATTATTTAAAAAAAGATGAATTAGGTGATCCATTTATTAATGAAGACCATATAATTAATTTTGAATGGGGATCCCGAGATGAATTGGATGAAATGCATGAATATGGACTTCGAATAAATGATTTTCTAAGAGGATTGTTTCTTGGTATCGGTTTGAAGCTTGTTGATTTTAAAATTGAGTTTGGTCGTTTCTATTCAGAAGATGGTAGTTCAATATTATTATTAGCTGACGAAATAAGTCCTGACAATTGTAGATTGTGGGATACAAATACTAATAACAAAATGGATAAAGATTTATTTCGACAAGATATTGGCGGATTGAAAGAAGCATATCAAGAAGTTGCTAATCGTTTGGGAATACTTCCTGAAAAGAAAACTTATGCAAGTACTAAAACTGAAATAGTAAAATAGAGTATTAAAATGAAAGTAGAAGTAAATATATCTCTTAAAGAGGGAGTTTTAGATCCTGAAGGTCAAGCAATAGATAACACTCTCAGAAATCTTGGTTACAACAATTTTGATAATATAAGAACTGGTAAACAGATTATATTAAATATTGATGAAACAGATGAGAATGAGGTTTTAAAACAGGCTGATAAAATGTGTCAAGAATTGCTAGTTAATATAGTTATTGAAAATTACCATATAAATATTATTAAGGATAAATAAAGTACATGCGTACTGCCATTGCAATATTTCCAGGTTCTAATTGTGATAGGGACATGGCTGTCGCTATAAAAAAAATAACTGGTAAATCACCTCTAAAATTATGGCATAAAGATACAGAAGCGCCTAATCTAGATTTAATCGTAATCCCTGGGGGATTTAGTTTTGGAGATTACCTTAGATGCGGAGCACTAGCTGCGAGATCTCCTATAATAAAGAATATAAAAAATCACGTTAGTAGAGGCGGAGCTTTATTGGGTGTTTGTAATGGTTTTCAAATTCTAATAGAAGCAAATATACTTCCTGGTTCTTTAGTTAGAAATAAAAAATTGTTATTTACTTGCAGAGAAACAACTTTAGAAATTCAAGATTCCATTCAAAGTCCTTTTTTATCTTCATTTAACATAGGTGATTGCTTAAATATTCCTGTTGCTCATAATGAAGGAAATTACATTACTAATAATGAACTTCTAAAAGAACTAGAAAATAACGGTCGAATAGCGTTTAAGTATAAAAAGAGTTCAGAAATCGAAACTGATTATAATCCCAATGGTTCATTAAATGATATTGCTGGAATCTTATCTGAAAATGGGAGAGTTTTAGGCATGATGCCTCACCCAGAAAGATCTATAAGTTCTTTGCATGGCGGAACAGACGGTCTAAAATTTTTAACTAAAAGTATTGAACAGATAGTTGGTTAAATAATGCAAAAAAGAAACCTTGAACTTAGAGAAATTAATGAAAATGAATATACAGCTCAGCAAGAAAGCAACTTAGATCAAGCTTTAGGAATGGGACTTAGCAAAGATGAGTTTGAGTTAATATGTAATAAAATTAATAAAATTCCTAACCAAACTGAATTAGGAATATTTTCTGCAATGTTCTCGGAGCATTGCTCATATAAGAGTTCAAAAAAATGGTTAAAAACTCTACCAACTAAAGCTGAACATGTTATTCAAGGACCTGGTGAAAATGCTGGAGTTATTGATATTGGCAATGATCAAGCAGCTATTTTTAAAATAGAATCACATAATCATCCATCTTTTATAGAACCTTATCAGGGTTCAGCAACTGGTGTTGGAGGAATTTTAAGAGATGTGTTTACTATGGGAGCTAGACCAATAGCCCTTTTAAATGCTTTAAGATTTGGGTCTATTAATCACCCACTAACTAAGCACCTTGTTTCAGGTGTAGTAAAAGGGATTGGTGGATATGGTAATTGCATAGGGATACCAACAGTAGGTGGTGAAACTAATTTTAATAAATCTTATGACGGTAATATTTTAGTCAATGCAATGGCTGTAGGCTTAGCTCAAAAAGATAAAATATTTTATTCAGCTGCTACTGGTGCAGGCAACCCTGTAATATATGTTGGCGCAAAAACCGGAAGAGATGGTATTCACGGAGCAACAATGGCTTCAGCAGAATTTACAGAAAGTAGTTCAGAAAAAAGACCCACTGTACAAGTTGGAGATCCCTTTACAGGTAAATTATTATTAGAGGCATGCTTGGAATTAATGCAAACAGACGTTGTTCTATCTATCCAAGACATGGGTGCTGCAGGTTTAACTAGTTCGAGTGTTGAGATGGCTTCAAAGGGTGGATTAGGCATGCATTTAAATTTAGACTTAGTTCCAATAAGAGAAGAAGGAATGACAAGTTACGAAATCATGCTATCTGAAAGCCAAGAAAGAATGTTAATGATTTTAAAGCCAGGATCTGAAGAAGCTGCCAAATTAATATTTAATAAATGGGATTTAGACTTTGCTAATATTGGTGAAGTAACAAACACAGGAAGATTAATTCTTGATAAGAACGGTTTTGAAGCATGTAATATTCCTATTAATCCTCTTGTTGAAGATGCTCCAGAATACGATAGACCTTACGAAATCCTTCAAAATAAGAAGATAATTAAATCAGATGATTTTCAATCTAATCAAACTTTAAATGATATTTTAATTAAAATGTTTAAAAGCCCAAATATAGCAAGTAAAAAATGGATTTGGGAACAATATGACAGTTCAGTTATGGGTGATACAATATTATGTAATGGCAAAAGTGACGCCGCAATAGTTAAAATTCATGGAACACAAACTAAAAAATCACTAGGTAAAGGAATTGCAATGACAACAGATTGCACTCCAAGATATGTTAAATCTGATCCTATTATAGGTGGCATGCAGGCAGTCTGTGAAGCTGCACGAAATATAGCCGCTTCAGGGGCAAAACCGTTAGCCATTACAAATAATCTAAATTTTGGTAACCCTGAAAAGATAAATGTTATGGGTGAAATTGTAGGATCTATAAAAGGTATATCTCAAGCCGCCTCAACTTTTAATACACCAATTGTTTCTGGAAACGTTTCTCTTTATAACGAAACTAATGGACAAGGAATTTTGCCTACTCCTGTTATAGGTATGGTTGGTATTATTGATGAAGTAGAGAGTTGCCTTGGAATAAGTGCAGGAAACAATAATACTTTAATTATTTTAGGACAAAAACAGAATTTCACTGAAGGATGGCTTGGATGTAGTCTATATCAAGAAATAATTATAGATGATTTCGATGGTGCACCTCCTCCAATTGATTTAAGAACTGAAAAACAAATAATTGAAACAATAATAACACTAAATAATAACAAACTGTTAACTGGAGCACATGATATTTCTGATGGAGGTTTGTTAACCGCAACATGTGAAATGCTTTTTGAAAATAGACTAGGTTTAAATGTTAATCTACCAAAAACCTTGCTAAGCTCAAATTCTAAAGATCATTTACTGCACTCTTGGTGTTTTGGAGAAGATCAAAATAGGATTATAATTAGTACTAATGAATCAGACAAAGTTGTTTCATTGCTAAAAGAGAATTTAATAGATTATTATATTCTTGGAACAACAAACACTAGCTCTAACTTGAATTTAAATGAATTAGATACTATATCAATAAAAGAAATATATAATATAAATGAATCAACCATACCTTCACTAATGGATACATATAAAAGTTAGGTTTACAAATGGCTATGTCTGCAAATGAAATTGAAGAGCTTATTCTTAAAACATTTCCAAATGCAAAAATTACAATCGATGATTTAAGAGGTGATGGCGATCACTATGCCGCACAAATAATTACTGAGGAGTTTAAAGGTAAAACCCGTGTTCAACAACATCAAATGATTTATAATGCGATGGAAGGTAAAGTTGGAAAAGAATTGCATGCATTAGCTCTTAACACTTCAGCACCTAAAGATTAAAGGAGATCTAGAATGGAACAAAACACTAAAGAAAAAATTGAGAACATAATTAAAGAAAATGAAATATTGTTGTTTATGAAAGGTACTCCGGTAATGCCTCAATGTGGTTTTTCAGCCGCAGTTGTAGGCGTATTAAGTCATATGGGCGTAAAATTTAACAGCGTTAACGTTCTTGAAGACTCTGAAATTAGAGAAGGAATTAAAGAATATTCTGATTGGCCTACTATACCACAACTTTATGTTAAAAATGAATTTGTAGGTGGTTGTGATATAATAAGAGAAATGCACGAAAATGGTGAACTTAAAGATTACTTTACGCAAGCAGGTATAACTTCTTAAATAATATAATTATATTAAACGCTGAAATTAAAGCGTTTAATATAATATAGTCCTATTAACGTGAATAAAATTCAATAACTAAATTTGTTTCCATTTGTACTGGATAAGGCACATCATCAGGCATAGGTATTCTTACTAAGGATCCTGAAAACTTTGAATGATCTACTTCAACATACTCAGGAACATCTCTTTCAGGTAATGTAGTAGCTTCGATAACTGCGGGTATACCTTTGGCTTTTTCCTTTAAGGAAATAACTTCTCCAACATTTATCATCCTTGAAGGAATATTACATCTGTTACCATTAACTAAAACATGACCATGATTGATTAACTGTCTACATGCAAAAACTGTTGGTGCTAATTTCATTCTATATAATATAGCGTCTAATCTACACTCCAGAATACCTATTAAATTTGCACCGGTATCACCTTTTTGACGAACAGCTGCGGTATAATATTTTTTGAACTGTTTTTCTCCAATATTCCCATAATAACCTTTTAATTTTTGTTTAGCCATTAACTGAACGCCATAATCAGTAGGCTTTTTTCTTCTTTGACCGTGCTGACCTGGGGCGTACTCTCTATCATTTAATGGTGACTTTGGTCTACCCCAAAGATTAACACCAAGTCTTCTATCAATTTTATGTTTGGAACTAGTTCTTTTGTGATCTGATTTAGGCAAAATATTACCCCTATACTAAACTACTTATCATTTAAGTAGTGGATTATTCCAATTAGAAGCTAAAAAAGACTCCGGGATAAATAACACCATGCTACAATCCACTTTATCGGAAATGAAACTGAAAAATACTAGTTAAATTAAAAAAGTCAAGTACGATTTGATTTACCAGACAAAGATCTAATAATACCATGAAGTGTTCTTAAATCTTGATGAGTTAAGGATGCACGATTGAATAAACTTCTTATATTTCTTTTTACAACAGGTGCCATTTCAGCAGAATAAAAGAAACCTGATTGTGTCAGCATTTCGTCTAACTGCTTATAAAAATATTCTCTATCACCAACATTTGACAGTTCCGTACTCTTTTTTAATTTTTTATTTAAAACAGTTTTATTTTTTTTCACACCTGCTTTTAACAACTTAATTTTGTTCCACTCCCAACAAATCAACAAAACTGCTTGTGATAAGTTTAAAGACGAAAACTCCTTATTTAAAGGGATAGAGACAGTAAAGTCAGCTTGTACCACATCATCATTAGACAAACCAGATTGTTCTGGACCGAATAAAAAACCAACTTGTCCTCCCTTCATAGAATATTCAAAAGATTTTTCTACTGCATCAAAAATGTCTAAAGATTTGGTACCTACAACACGTTTCCTTGCTGTAGTAGCTACTAATAAGGATATATCTTGAGTTGCCTTTTCAAGAGTATCAAATACTTCAATATTATTTAATACGTTATCTGCTCCAGCTGAGATAGCATACGCAGTTTCATTGGGCCATCCATCTCTTGGAGAAATCAATCTTAATTTTTCAATACCAAAGTTTTTCATAGCTCTGGCGGTAGAGCCTATGTTTTCTCCTAACTGAGGTTTTGATAAAACTATATATGGAGTAATATCAGTCATAAGAGCTCATACCAGCTAACTCTTCCTCCAAGTGGTAATGCCTGGTTTATCTTCAAGTATGATGTTTAATTCTAATAATTTTTCTCTTATTAGATCTGCTTCATGAAAGTCTCTGTTATCTTTTGCTTTTTTTCTTTTAAGAATTAATTTATTTATTTCTCCGTCTGAAATATTAACATCTAAGTTTTGATTATTGTCTTCAACATCTTTTCCATACTTAAACCATATATTTGTTGAGAGTGATAATATACCTAAAACTTTTGATGAGTTTTTTAATTGTTGCCCACATTCTTTACTACCTTTATTAGCTTGTTCTGCAAGATAATGAGCTCTAGCAAGTGCTTTTGGTGTATTTAAATCTTGATAAAGATATTCCATTATTTCTTGATCAGGATCTCCATTAATTTCAAAACCATCAACTGATCTATATAATCTTGATAAAGATTTTTTAGCTTCTGTCAGAGTTTTACCACTAAAGCTTAAAGGCGCTCTATAATGTCCCTGTAAAAGAGCGTATCTTATCGATTCCCCATCAAAATCTAAAAGTAATTTATTTATTGTAGTAAAATTACCAAGAGATTTAGACATTTTTTCGCCATCTGATGTAACATACCCATTATGTAGCCAAAAATTAGCCATTACATCAGAATTATTAGCACAACATGATTGAGCTATTTCATTTTCATGATGTGGAAATATTAAATCTAAACCTCCAGCATGTATATCGAATTGATTTCCTAAATATTTTTTACTCATTGCAGAGCATTCAATATGCCATCCGGGACGTCCTCTCCCCCATGGACTGTCCCATCCAGGCAAGCTTTCTAGAGATGGCTTCCACAACACAAAGTCTCCAGGGTTTTGCTTATAGCCAGCCACCTCTACTCTAGATCCGGATATCATATCATCTAATGATCTTCCTGACAGAACTCCATATTTTTTGTATTTAACAACTGAAAAAAGAACATGACCAGAAGAAATGTAAGCAAAACCACTAGATATAAGTTTTTTAATCATATCTATAATTTCGTCTATGTGATCAGTAGCCTTAGGTTCTACATCAGGTTTTAAATTTCCTAAAGATTTACAATCTATATGAAAATTCTTAATTGTTTCTTTCGTTAAATCAGATATAGAAATACTTTTTTCTAATGCACGATTATTTATTTTATCATCTATATCTGTAATATTTCTAACGTAGGTAACCTTAGGATAAAGAGTTCTAAGAATCCTTACAAGAACGTCAAAAACCACTAATGGTCTAGCGTTACCAATATGAATATAATCATAAACAGTCGGACCACAAGCATACATTCTAACATTACTACTATCAATAGGATTAAAAACCATTAGTTTTCGTTCAAGGGTGTTGTATAAATTAATATTATTCATTGTTTGCTTCTATATTTTAAGTATCAAAACTTAACCTCTCAATAACTTTATCTCTACCCATTATTGATATTAAGCTTGCCATTTCTGGACCATTATCTTGACCTGTCAAACATAGTCTTAAAGGTTTATAAAGATCTTTTCCTTTTTTGCCGCTTTCTACTTTTAATAAGTTAGTCCAAGTTAACCATGTGTTTTCATTAAATTGATCTTGAGGTAAAAGTTTTAGTGCAAGACTTATAAATTCAGCATCAATATTTTTTGTATAAATATTACCAAAGCAAACGTTTATCCAAACTTTAACATCTTCTAAAATTTTAATATTCCCTCTAATTAAATACCAAAATTCTTTTGTCATATCTAATTTCATTATTTTTAATTTATTAATAACATCTTCATAATCCATTAGTTGAAAAAACTTTGAATTTAAATTAGATAATTCATTTTTATCAAATTTAGGTTTAGATTTTCCAAATTTTTTAATATCAAATTCTTTAATTATTTTTTTAATATCTTTATAAATATCTATTGGGTCAGACGTCCCTACTTTTGATAATAAAGATGATATTGCCATAGGTTCAAACCCTTCTTGTCTCAAGTCTCTAAGAGACAAACTGCCTAAACGTTTGGACAGCCCTGACCCTGAGATATCAGTAAGTAAAGATAAATGTCCTAGCCTTGGAGCTGAGGAACCAAGAGCTTCAAATAACTGTATTTGCGCTGCTGAGTTAGTCATATGATCTTCACCTCTTAATATATCTGTTACCTTAAAATCAATATCATCAACCACAGAAGCTAATGTATAAATCACTCTTCCATCTTCTCTTAAAATGACTGGATCTGATAGATTTGACATATTATATTTACTTGGACCTTTTACTAGATCATCCCAATTAACATCGGTATGATTTAATAAAAATCTATAATGAGCTTTTTTTCCTTTTGATTTCAAATCAGCTATATCTGAATCTGATAATTTCAGTGCTGATCTATCATAAACAGGTGGTTTTCCTGACGACAATTGTCCTTTTCTTTTTAAGGATAATTCTTCAGCGGTTTCAAAACAAGGATACGCTCTTTTTTTATCAAGTAAAGTTTCTAAAGCATCATCATAATTTGATAGCCTAGATGATTGCCTTTCTAAACTATCCCAATTCATGCTCATCCAACTTAAATCTTCTTTAATAGCTTCTTCATACTCTAATGATGATCTTTCTTCATCAGTATCATCTATTCTAAGCATAAAGTGACCATTTACATTTCGAGCAAAAAGAAAGTTTACCAAAGCAGTCCTAAAGTTTCCGATATGTAAATATCCAGTTGGACTTGGTGCAAAACGAACTTTAATCATTACTAATTCCTTATATTTAAAATAAATACAACGTTAATTGAGAATGAATTAATTTAATTCCAATTTCTAAAACCACTAGTTAGTGGATATCTTCTGTCTCGTCCAAAAGCCTTTTCTGTTACCTTTGGACCTGGTGCTGATTGAAATCTTTTATATTCTGATTTTGATAAAAGCATAGTTATTTTTTTTACATCTTTAACGTCAAAGCCTTCTTTAACTATCTTTTCTAGTGATAAATTATCTTCTACTAATTTTCTTAAAATAGTATCTAATATGTCATATTCAGGTAAACTGTCCGTATCTTTTTGATCTTCTCTAAGCTCTGCACTAGGTGGTTTAGAAATTATTCTTTCTGGAATTACAGTACCGTTAGGTCCTAAAAATTCGGATGGTTTATTTGAATTTCTCCATTCACAAAGTCGAAAAACATCAGTCTTCCAAACATCTTTGATTACAGCAAATCCTCCACACATGTCTCCATATAAAGTAGCATAACCAACAGCATACTCTGATTTATTACCAGTAGCCAAAACCATAGATCCATATTTATTTGAAATAGCCATTAAGAGTAGCCCCCTTAGCCTAGATTGAATATTTTCTTCAGTTATTCCAGGTTCTACTTTATCACCTTCAAAACCTAATAAAATATTATCAATCACGTCCATACCATTTTTAATGTCTAAGTAAGAATAATCAACACCAAGGTTGGATGATGCTAATTTTGCATCTTCAAGACTTTCTTGACTAGTATAAGGGCTTGGCATCATTACTGCTCTTACTCGTTGAGGACCTAGAGCATCTGTTGCTATTGCAGCTACTAATGCTGAATCTATTCCACCTGACATACCTAAAACAACACCAGGAAAACCGTTGTTTCTAACATAATCTCTGACACTAACTACTAGAGATTTGTATAAAGCTTCTAGATTAGAAGATATAGAATTAATTTTCCCCTTACAAATCCAATTATTATTCAATTTAATTAAATCAATTTCTAAAATATCTTCTTGAAAATCTTTAAGTTGAACACTTAATTCACCTTCATGACTTAAACAGAAAGAAGCACCATCAAATACTAATTCATCTTGACCGCCAACTCGATTCAGGTATATCAGAGGAATTTTAGATTCTATCACTCTCGAGACAGCAACTGACATTCTTTGATCGTGTTTTTTAAGAGAATAAGGAGACGCATTAATTGATAAAATTATCTCCGCTCCAGTTTCACATAAACATTCAATTACATTTTCAGTCCAGATATCTTCACAAATTGGTAACCCAATTAAAACGTTCCTAATTTTAACTGGTCCAGATAAAGCTCCAGGAGAAAAAATTCTTTGTTCGTCAAAAACACCAGAATTAGGAAGATTGTGTTTATCTCTGAAAGATGTAATTTTTCCATCATCTAAAACAAAAACTGAATTTCTAATCGAGTTTTTTTCTTTTCTGGGCGCACCTAATATAATAGCAGCCTTACCGTCATTGGTGATTTTAGCTAAAATATTAATTTCATTTTCTACAAGCTCTAAAAAATCATTTCTTAAAACCAAATCATCTATTGGGTAACCAGTAACATACAACTCTGGCACCACAATAATATCTACTTCATCCTTAAGATTATTTCTAATATCAATTAACTTAATAATGTTGCCTTTAACATCACCTACAATAGGATTTAATTGAGCCAGAGCTATTTTAAGATTATTCTTCATTAATTAACCTGATAATTAGATTTTATCGTCTAAGCAAAAATTCTCTTCCAACCTTCACCTGTGATTTACCACCATAAGAAATAATATCTGCAGTCGCATATGTTTCTGACCATCTGCTTGGCAAGTAAGATCCAGTTCCAATCACATCTACAGGTACATTAGCTAATGAGAAAACTTTACATTTTTCTGGACCAAATCCACTAGATGCTATGATTTTAACTTTTTCAAAACCAGCATTATCCAACATTTCACGCAAATGCCAAATAGCTGCTGCTGAAACTCCCGTTCCAATTAAATATTTTAGTTCTTGGTCAGTTCTAAATCCCCTAATTGACTCCGGGGCATTTCTTTCTAATACAGCATAAGAACCTGCAACATCCAAACCTTCAATATGACGTCCACCATGAGTGTCTATTCTAAGCGACAAACTTTTCTTATCTACTAAGTCTTTAAATGCTCTACAAACCATTAATCCATCTGTTATCTCTTTACCAAAATAATCTATTAGAACAGTCAAAGGTTGGTCTGGCCATGTAGCATGAAACATTTCAGCTGCTTTTAAAGTTGAACCAGCATAACCAACTAAGGCATGAGGCATAGTACCTAAACCTTTTTTATTTTCAAATAAATGGGCAGTTTTATCAGTTGCACATCCAATAAACCCTATTGCTTCTCCTTCAGATTTAACTCTTTGTGAACCAACATAAGCACCATAGGCCATTAAATCAGCCATATCTGCACCTGCACAATGCCTGGCATCCATAGCTAGAAAAGATGTTTTACGAAGACTTTCTACCATTGAGCGAGCATTGTATGCAGCAACACAAGTTGCACCAATTTTTTGAAGAAGAGCTGTTTCTAAATCTACTAATAATAACATAGAACCCGATATATAAATCATTGGTTCTCCAGCACCTACATCACTTCCTTCTTTAAAACAGCGTTTAATATTTACATTACTTTTTCTTTCTTTAACTATCGCTTCAAGCCAATCAATCGCTAGATTTAAAGCTGAAATCACAGGTCTTCTCATAAATATAGCGTAAGTAACTTCTGTATCACCATAAGATGAAACAATATCCTTAGTTTTTAAAAAATATGTATCTGTCACAGACGGCAATTGGCTAGGATTGGGCCTTAATCCCATAGGCCAAATGTTATTTTTTAACATTTTAATATTAGATTTGTTTTTATTATTAGACACTAAATCAACCTTTTAACAAGCAGTAGATACTAGTTTTCTTGAAATATTTCGATTGTCTGATAGCAAATCTGCCAATAGAAATGCTAACTCTAATGATTGAGTAGCATTTAATCTTGGATCACAATGTGTATGATACCTGTCAGCTAAATTTGTTTCAGTTACTTCATAAACTCCACCAACGCATTCTGTTACGTTTTGACCAGTCATTTCAAAATGAACCCCACCAGGGATTGTATCCATTTCTTTATGAACATCAAAAAAGCCTTTAACTTCTGTCATGATGTCATTCATTTTTCTTGTCTTAAAACCACTGGAAGCTTTTACAGTATTTCCGTGCATTGGATCACAACACCAACCTACAATTAATCCAGATTTTTTCACTGCTGAAATTAAAGGTTTCAATTTGCTATATACTTCAGATGAACCCATTCTAGCAATTAATGTAAGTCTTCCAGGTTGATTTAAAGGATTAAGCTTCTCAATTAGTCTTAACAAATCATCTGGATCAGTAGAAGGCCCACATTTTAGACCAATTGGATTAGCTATTCCTCTCATGTACTCAACATGAGCTTCGTCTATATTTCTGGTTCTGTCACCAATCCATAACATGTGTGCCGATGTTGAAAACCAACCTTTTTCTTCGGTAATAGTATCTTTTCTAGTAAGAGCCTCTTCGTAATTAAGAAGTAAACCCTCATGAGAAGTATAAAACTCTGTCTCTCTTAATTGAGCTGTATTTTCTGGTGTCATTCCACATGCATTCATGAACTCCATTGAGAATGTGATTTTATCTGCAAGTTCTTTATATTTTTCAGCCTCTTTTGTACCTCTTACAAATTCTAAATTCCATTCATGCAACTTAGTTAAATCTGCCATACCTCCACTTGCAAACGCTCTTAGTAGATTCAAAGTAGATGCAGATTTATCATATACTTTAAGTAAGCGTTCAGGATCGGGTTCTCGTGATTGGTCATTGAAAGCCATATCATTTACCATGTCTCCTCTATAACTAGGCAAAGACACATTATCAATAACTTCCAAAGGTGAAGATCTTGGCTTTGAATATTGCCCTGCCAACCTTCCTATTTTAATAACTGGCAAAGCAGATCCAAAAGTTAAAACAACAGCCATTTGTAAAAGAACCTTGAAGCTATCCTTTATATTGTTGGCATTATGTTCAGCAAAAGATTCAGCACAATCACCACCTTGTAATAAAAAGGCTTTACCCTCGGCTACATCTGCCATTCTTTTACGCAGTCTCCTTACTTCTTCAGCAAAAACTAAAGGTGGCCTGATAGAAAGCTCTTTTTCAACTTGTGTAATGTGATTTTGATCATTATATTCAGGAACTTGTTTTATAGGAAGTTTTCTCCATGAATCTATTTGCCAGTCAATCATTAATTATCCTTTTAAAACCAAATTATTAATTTAAATATATTTAATAATATACTTTAATTAAATGAATTAACAGAATTCTTATAAATCTTCAAATATTCAATTTAATCGTTAATTATGATCTCATTGTTACAAATTCTTCTGCTGCCGAAGGATGAATTCCTATTGTACTATCAAAATCTGATTTTAAAGCACCCGCTTTAATAGCAATCGCTATACCTTGAATTATTTCGGCAGAGTCTGGACCTATCATGTGAGCTCCAATTACTTTTTGAGAACGCTCATCAACTATTAGTTTCATTAAAGTTCTTTCGACATTTCCTGAAACTGTGTTTTTCAAAGCTCTAAATTCACTTTTATATTCTTTAGCTTTTACGCCATTATTAATAGCTTGTTCAAAAGTTAACCCTACGACAGAAATAGATGGTTGGCTAAAAACAGCACTAGGAATGTTATCATAAGAAATAAATCTCTCACTTTCTCCATATTCTCTGTCTGCAAATGCATGACCCTCTGCAATTGCAACTGGTGTTAATGTCACTTTATCAGTAACATCACCTATAGCATAAATTGATTTTATATTGGTTTGATTAAATTTATTAACTAACACTTCCCCACGACTTCCAATATCTACTCCAATATCGCTAAGGCCTAATTTTGAAACTTTTGGTATTCTTCCAGTGGCACCCATTACCTGATCGACGATCAAATTTTTCCCATTCGAGAGCTTAACACTATAATTTAGATTTACTTTTTCTATTTCAGATATTGTAACTTCTTTATGAAGTGTAATCCCTTTTTGCGCCATGGAGGTCATTAAATACTCCCTAATTTCATTGTCAAAACCTCTTAACACTTTATCAGCTCTAAAAACTAAATGAGTATCAACTCCAAATCCATTGAATATACCAGCAAATTCGACGGCTATATATCCTGAACCATAAATCACAATTGAATTTGGTAATTCCTTTAAATCAAGAGCTTTATCTGAATCAATCATGTGTTTGTTACCTGAAAAACTCGGGAAAGATGCTTCACCACCGACAGCAATCATGATTTTTCTAGATGAAACTTGAATAACTTCATTATTATCTTTTGTTATTGAAATAAGGTTTGGGCTTATAAACTTACCCCACCCGGAAATTAAATCACAGCCTGAGTTTTTTATCAAATTCACATAAATTTCATGCAATCTATCTAACTCTTTATTCTTCTTTTTAATAAGCTCGCCCCAATTACTTTCATAATCTTTCACTTGCCAACAAAAACCTTCTGCATCAGAAACTTGTTCAGAAAATTGTGATGCATAAACAAGAAGTTTTTTAGGAACACAACCTCTCAAAACGCATGTGCCACCAGCTCTATCAGCTTCAACAACTAACGTTTTGGCTCCATAAGATGCAGATATACGAGCGGTTCTAGTGCCACCTGAACCAGCTCCTATAACAATAAGGTCATAATCAAATTTAGACATTAATTCTCCATAATTTAAGTATCATATTAAACATATATAAAATTTAAGACTTGAAAAACTTAAAATACAGCTTCAGCCTTCATTGTCATACCTGCGGCGGAAGTACTAGTAAAGCAATTAACATTTCCATTTTCTAATTGTTCTACGCTTATATGTAAGTTCTCATTAGCAAAAACAGGAGCAATGCCTTTATGAGAAAAACTTTTCGCTCTGGTATTTTTGAATTTCTCAGACGCTCTTAGCATTAAAGTTGCTTGCAAAGGGCCATGAAAAACTAGATCTTGATATCCTTCTACTTGAGTTGAATATGGATAATCATAATGTATTCTATGACCATTAAAAGTTATAGCTGAATATCTAAATAACATTGTAGGATGAGCAAATATTACTTCTTCAAAATCGGGATTTGAAAAAGGTAAATCATTTTTAATAACTTTAGTAGCTTGGTTATTGTCAAAGTCTCTGTAGACAATATCATGTAATTCTTCGATAACTAATTTTTTATCTACATAAAATTCATACTTTGCCTTAACAAAGCAAAGTAAACCAGATTTTCCATTTTTTAAATTAACATCAATTACTGAGGATTTTTTTTTAACTTGATCTCCAATCTTTAAAGTATCTAAAAACGTAGTTTGACATCCAGCCCACATTCTTCTTGGAAGTGCTACTGGGGGAAGAAAACCTCCCTTTTGGGGATGAGAATCTTTACCTAGAAGAGAGGATTTGACTACTGCAGGTGCTAAGGCCCAATGGATGCCTGACGAAGCTATTTCACCTATTTGAGGTTCACCTGGATCAATATCTAAAGTTGCTCTAAATCTTTTTTCAAGATTTTCAGAAACTTCATCAAAGACAATCTCGTCATTTCCAATCCATGATTTTAATTCATCAATATTAATATCAATATCATTCACTAAATTTTCCTTTTAAAAAATTAATTTAATATATTCAAAAAAATACTCTAAAACAAGTAATCAAAGTCTTATGTGTGAGGTTAAGGTATGAGTAAAATTCTAAATTCAACTATTGGCATTGCTGGTTGTGGAACTATGGGACTTCCAATGTTAGAAGTTCTTTTAAAAAATAATATCAATGCATTTGGCTACGATATTATCTCTAAAGAAAGTTTTTCAAGTTTAGAAAATAATTTTATATCTTCAAAAAAAGATTTTTTTCAAAAAGTAGATGTAATTTTTAGTGTTGTAAGAGACATTAATCAGACTAAAGAATTATGTGAGGGGAAGAATGGCCTTTTTCAGTTAAATTCTCCGAAAACACTTATTATATCTTCAACTTTATCTCCAGCCTTCTTGAATCATTTCTTCCAGAATGCTCCAGAAAATATTACTATGATTGAAGCACCAATGTCTGGTGCTCCAATGAAAGCAAAAGACGCCACATTGACCTTTATGGTCGGCGCAGAAAAAAATCAATACGAAAATATATTACCAATTCTCAATATTTTAGGTGAAAAAATTCATCATATAGGCAAATTTGGTTCAGGAATGTCAGTTAAAGTGCTTAATAATTTTGTGGCCTCCTGCTCAGTAGTTGCTGTAAGACATGTTTTGTCTGAAGCTAAATATTTAAACATTTCAAGTGAGCAATTATTAGAAATATTAAATTGCTCTTCAGGAAAAACGTGGTTTAGTGAGAATATTAAAAATATTGATTGGGCAAAGGAAAGTTATACAAAAGAAAACACAATTGGTATCTTAGAAAAAGATGTAAATAGTTTTTTAGACGGATTAGAGAATTCTGAATCAGAAACTAGTCAGGCGTTGTTAAATTTCCAAAAATCATTACTAAACAGCTTGAGAAATATACCTAAATTTCCCAATGAAGACTAATAAATTCCCATTTCTATGCCGTTAACAAATGTAAGAGATTTTTCTTCAAGTCTTACAATAAAATCGTTATCCCATTTACCTTTGAGAATTAATGGCGGCAAAACTTGTCTCCATTTCAATCCAGTCAAAATTTTGTCTATTCCAACTTTGCATCCATTTCCATCTAATCCTGCTCTAATGTAATAAAATATAGGTAGACCAGCCATTTTATTTTGAAGACCTTCGTATGTCCTATCAAAAAAATCTTTTGTTAATCCTGACATATATCCAAAGTTTTCAGTTGTACCTATTATCACACCGTCAATTGAGTTAAAAGAGTAAACATTAGTTTCAATTACTTTTGATACTATTAAATTAGTATTAGGGTTTAATTTTTTAATTTTTGATTGAAGATGTTTTGATAATTTTTTTGTATTATCGCTGGGAGAGTGATGAATAAACAAAATATTTTTAACATACATTTTGTGTATAAGTACCATTTTTAAAATATATATAAATTATAAACATATTAGATTTTGGGAACACCAAAATGATTTAAGAACTGTTCTAAATTTTCATATGGCTGTGCACCAACTAAACTTTGTCCTGAATAAACAAAAGTTGGCACACCAGTAACACCATACTTTCTAGATTTTTCCCAATCTTCATCAATATTGCTTTTAAATGTTCTGTTTTTTAGTACTAATTTAGCTTCATCTACATCAAGATTAGACTTAGATACAACCTCAAGTATAACTTCTTCTAATCCAACATTTAAACCGTTTACAAAATAAGCTTCAAAAAAATTATCATGGATTGAAGTATTATTTTGAACTGTTTCTGCCCAAGCACCAATCTCTTGAGCTAATCTACTATTGTAGGTATGAGTTCTATCATTGTATGGAAGGTTTTCTTCATTCATCAAACCTTTCATTCTAATATTTTTTTCTTTAATATCGTCTGAACTTGTTCTAAAAAGTTCAAGTAATGTTCTACCCTCTTTTGGTGTTTCAGGATGTAAAGGGAAATGAACTAATTTTACATTTACATCAAAGTTCTTTTTTATTTTTTTTACTCTAGCATCTCCTAAATAACACCATGGACACACATAATCAGTGAAGACTTCGAAAATAGTTTGGTTCATAATATATTTTCTACCTTTATTTTATAATCTTTCCTAGAATAACTAAAGATATAAATATGTAAAATTAATTGAAAAAAAAATTAATATTTTTTAGAGTTGTTTTATTGGCTTATATTATAAAATTGCCCCTCTCTTTTCTAAAGCGAAAGATAAAATTCATGAAAAAACTTGAAGATAAAACAGCGATAATAACAGGTGGATCTAAAGGCATAGGAAAATCTGTAAGTTTATCTTTGTCAAATGCTGGAGCTTCAGTCTTGATACTAGATGTTGACGAAACTAATGGACAAAATCTAGTAGATGAAATTTTAAGTAATGGCCATCAAGCTTCATTTTATAAAATGAACGTTGCAAATGAACATGAATGGCTTACTTTTATTAAATTTCTTAAAGAAAAAAATGTTTTAGTAGATATTTTGATTAATAATGCTGGAATTTGGTTAGGTAAAGAAATCCATGATGTAACACTGGATGAATATCATCAGTTGATATCTATCAACTTAACTGGGGTATTTTTAGGCACTAAATATTTAACTCCTTTTTTAAGTGATGCTGGCAAAAATCTTAAGTATGGAAGTACAATCGTAAATTTGAGCTCAGTTGCAGGATTAGTCGGCTCCCAATTAGATCCTCTATATTCAATGACAAAAGGAGGCATAACAACTTTTACTAAGTCTATGGCTATCTACTATGGAAAGAAAAAATATCCCATTAGAATAAATCAAGTTCATCCAGGTATTATCCAAACAGATATGGGTGCTAAAGTATCTAATTCAAGATTAATTCAAAACCCAAACATGACTAAAGATGAATCAAATTCAGTAGGAATTTCACAAACACCTCTGGGCAGATTAGGAAGTGCGGACGAAGTAGCTAAGACTATTTTATTTTTGTCTTCGGATGAATCTAGTTTTATGACAGGATCTAGTTTAGTGGTTGATGGCGGGTTAACCGCTCAATAAAGTAAAAAATTAGTTTAATGAGAAAGATATACTTATGAAAAGAAACTTAGATGATAAAGTAGTGTGGATTACTGGAGCAGGGTCAGGCATAGGTCAAAACGCTGCTGTAACATTATCTAAACTTGGTATGAAGGTAATTTTATCTGGAAGAAATGTCAAAAACCTGCAGGAAACAGCTCTCAAATGTGAAAACAGTCCAATTATCAAAAAGTTAGATATTGCAGATAAAAATCAAGTTAAAAGTGTAGCTCACGAAATCAAAATGGAATTTATGCATATAGATATATTGATCAACTGTGCTGGTATAAATATAGAAAATAGAGATTGGGACAATATTAATGAAAATGAATGGGACGATGTTTTTCAGACCAATATAAATGGATTGTTTTATTGTTGTAAATCTGCAATACCAATGATGAAAGAAAGACAAGATGGATTAATAATAAATATTTCTTCTTGGTCAGGAAATCATGTCAGCCTTCTCTCTGGTGTTTCTTATACTTCTTCAAAACATGCATTAAATGCAATGACCGAAACTATCAACATGAAATATTGTAATTTAGGTATTAGAGCCTGTGCGTTATGCCCTGGAGAAGTATCAACAGCCATTTTAGATAAAAGACCAAAAAAATTATCTAAAGAACAAAAAGATAAAATGCTTCAACCAGATGATTTAGGAGAAACAATAGCTTTTATTTGTCAAATGCCGAAACATGTTTGTATTAACGAATTAACTATTAGCCCAACTTGGCACAGAAGATATATAGCAGACTTAGGTATCGAGGAATTATAAATTCAAATAACAAAAGATAAAAAGTATTAAATGCAAAGAAATTTAAAGGATAAAGTGGTATGGATTACGGGCGCAGGTGGAGGCATGGGTCAGCATATTGCATTAACTTTATCTAGGCTACACAGCAAAGTTATTTTATCAGATGTTAACGAAAAATCTCTCAAAAAAATTTCCCAAAAATGTACTTATTACTCTTCAATAAAACCTTTAGACATAACAAAAATTAATCATGTCAAAACTGTTGTTAAAGAAATTGAAAATGATTATGGCCAATTAGATATTGTAGTAAATGCTGCTGGAATGAATATACAAAATAGAGATTGGGATGATATAGAACAAAACGATTGGGATCAAGTTTTCAAAGTTAATATAAATGGAATGTTTTATTGTTGTAAATCTGCGCTAAAGTTAATGAAAAAACAAAATGACGGATTAATAATAAATATTTCTTCATGGGCTGGAAATCATATTAGTTATTTATCTGGCACGTCGTATATTGCTTCAAAACACGCTATTAATGCAATGACAGAAACAATTAATATGAAATATTGTAATGTTGGCATAAGAGCTTGTTCAATATGTCCAGGGGAAGCCTCGACACCATTACTAGACCAAAGACCTGTACCTCTTTCTCAAGTAGAAAAGGATCTTATGCTTCAAGTTGAAGACATAAGTGAAACAGTTGCTTTTGTAGCACAAAGGGAAAAACACGTTTGCGTCAATCAAATAACAATAAGTCCCACACATAATCGATTATATTTATGATTAATTATTACTGAATTTTGTCCTGCGTTTTAGAAATAAAATCCTTAGCATCATGTCTTTCATGAAGTTGACTATCCAACTCACCATTAATTCTATTAACTATTCGTCCACGTTTAACTGCTTCTCGGCTATCGATCATCAGAGCCCATCTAACAACATTTTTATAAGACTTTACGTCCAAGAACTCTCCAGCACCATATAACCTACCTAAAACTAACGCTCCGTACCAAGGCCATATAGCTATATCTGCAATTGTATATTCATTACAACAGATATAGTTATTATTTAATAATTGTTTATCTAAAACATCTAATTGTCTCTTAACTTCCATAGAAAATCTATCAATAGGGTATTCAAATTTTTCAGGGGCATAAGCATAAAAATGTCCAAAACCACCTCCAAGGTATGGCGCACTTGCCATTTGCCAAAATAACCAATTTAAGCATTCAGTTCTTTTTTCAAATTGTTTTGGTATAAATTGATTAAATTTATCTGCCAAATATAGCAAAATTGAACCTGACTCAAAAACTCTTATTGGTTTTTCAATAGAGTTGTCTATTAAGCTAGGAATTTTTGAATTAGGGTTTATTTCAACAAATCCAGATGTAAATTGATCACCATTTCCAATTCTAATGAGCCAAGCGTCATATTCTGCTTCTGTAATTCCTAAACTAAGCAACTCCTCAAGCATTATAGTTATTTTAACACCATTGGGAGTACCTTGAGAATAGAGTTGGAAAGGGTGTTTTCCAAGAGGAAGGTCTTTTTCACTTGTATAGCCTGAAATTGGTCTATTTATATTTGCAAATTTACCACCATTTTCTTTATCCCAAGTCCATTTTTTTGGTGGCATATAGTTATTTGATTTTGACAATTGAGTATCCTTCAATATTAGTTTAAGTAATAAATTAATAGTTTAAATTAATTGTTTCCAAAGGTTCTTTTCCAAGTACTAGATCTGAACCTTTCTCACCAATCAATGTTGCACCTGAATGTAAATTTGCAGATAACATGGTTGGCATTATTGAGGCGTCAATAATTCTTAAATTTTGTAATCCATAAACTTTAAGGTTATTATCAACAACTGCTGTAGGATCTGATTTTGGACCCATCCTGCATGTTCCCATTTGATGATAGGTAGTAGTTCCTCTTTCTCTAGCAACCTGGAGTAGTTCATCATCAGATTGCATATTAACTCCAGGATAAACTTCATAATCAAAGTATTTAGATAAAGCTTGAGAATGCATTAATCTTCTTGAAAGCCTCAAACCTGCAACAACAACTCTTTTATCTTCTTCAGCGTCTAAATAATTTGGTTGAATTAGGGGCGCATCGAAAGGACTATTACTTTTAGCATTTACCCAGCCAAGAGATTCAGGCCTTTGTTGCCAAGCAGCAACCGTAAAACCTGGTTCAGTGTCTAGAGTTGATTGAACACCTTCTTTATAAGAGGCTGGAGTGAATGTCATTTGTAAATCATGGTTTTTAATAGACTCGTCAGAGTGCCAGAAACAATAAACTAAAGTAGGGCTTAAATTAACAATTGATTGTTTTCCCAATACATATTTACCAATTTCTTTTAAAAGTTTTAGTCCTCTTGATTTTTCATTAATTGTTTCAACATTTTTAGCTCTTGCAGTTAATCTTGGAGCAAAATGATCTCTTAAGTTCATTCCAACACCTTTTAAATCGTGAATTACATCAATTCCTACATCTTTTAAATATTTACCTGGACCGATTCCAGACAATTGAAGTAAATGAGGTGATTTAATTACTCCTGAAGAAAGGATTACTTCTTTATTAGCCTTTAAAATGATCTTCTTTCCTCTTATTCCACCTTTCAAAAATTCAACACCAGTTGCTGTTTTGTTTTCAATAATTACCTTGGAAACGAATGCGTTAGTAATTATTGTTAAATTCTTTCTAGATTTAATTGGGTTTAAAAAAGCTTTTGCTGCACTAACTCTAAACCTACCTTGAGTTGTTCTTTGTACATATGAGACACCCTCTTGAAATTGACCATTATAATCTTTATTACGAGGAATTCCTTCCTCCACAGCACCTTTTATAAATGCTTCACATAAAGGGTCTCTATATTCCAAGTCGGTAATCGGCAGCTCTCCTTCTGATCCTCTGAAAACTTGATCATGCTCAGCAAGTCTATTTTCGTATCTCTTAAAATAAGGAAGTAAATCTGAATAACTCCAGCCTTTATTACCTTTTTGGGCCCAAACATCAAAGTCCATGTTTTGACCTCTGTTGAAAACCATTCCATTAATAGAACTAGATCCTCCTAATGTTTTTCCTCTTGGAATATCAATAACTCTTCCATCTGTTCCCCAACTTGGTTCAGCTTTAAATAGCCAATTTACACTCGGGTTTGTAAGAGTTTTCATAAAGCCTGCTGGTATATGAATAAACGGGTTCCAATCAGACGGACCAGCTTCTAAAAGACATACTGAGTTTTTACTATTTGCACTTAATCTATTAGCTAAAACACATCCAGCAGATCCAGCACCAACAATAATGTAATCAAAGTGATTTACCATGAAATATCCAGTCAAAAAGGTCAAAATTACAAAATTAGTAATTAACATAGTAATTAATCATGTAGCTAATACAAATAGAAAAGAAATATTTTTTGAATAAAAAAGGTTTTTGCTAATTTAGACTCTGAAGCCACAAAACCAAACTATCTCTTAAACCAGATGAAACAAAAAAATTCATAATTTCGTTATGGAAAAAGAAAAATAACGCTGCTAAAATTATACCAAAGATAAAAGTCATTTAAAAAAAACCTATTAAAAATATAAAACAAACATAAACATTTAAATCACTTGAAATCTACAAAAAAAAAAATTAGGATAAAATTAATTTAAATGTAGGAAATAATTTATGAGTGATAATCAATACACATTTACTGAAAGTTTGAAATCTGAAACAACATTAGCTTTGTTAATTTTTATACCGTTATTATTTACTATTACTGTATAATTTAATATTTCAAAAAATTATTTTATCTTTATAAAAATTTGAAATTTTTTGATCATCATAACCTAATTCAAGCATAATTTCTCTAGTATGTTGACCTAGATAAGGTGCAACGCTAAAATTGCCTTTTTGATCTAAAGGTTTCATTCCTGGTAAGTTT
This sequence comes from Candidatus Levibacter sp. Uisw_134_01, assembly GCF_047717795.1. Lineage (GTDB taxonomy): Bacteria > Pseudomonadota > Alphaproteobacteria > Puniceispirillales > Marisalimonadaceae > Marisalimonas. The sequence goes on from NZ_CP159808.1 coordinate 1,240,823, forward strand.
GGTATAGGCCACAATACATCCGTTGTTGGTTGCTTTAACCAAGAGATCAAATTAAGAGCTTGAGCCTGTTCGCTTTTAACAAACTCTCTATAGTTTTGAACTTTTTCGTTTTGAACTTGAAATTCATTAAGTAACTTTTTCCAATATTTAGTTGGTTTATTAATAAATAATTTTTGTACTTCTTTAGTAAGAAAAGATTCATGTTTTCTTCTTTCAGCATTACTAGAAAACCTCTCATCATTAATAAAATCAAGCCAACCAACTGCATTACAAAATTTTTCAAATTCATGATTTTTTACTACAATTATTTGAATCCAGCCATCTTGTGTTTTAAAAGTGCCTGAGGGTGATGAAGCATGAGTATAAGGTCCTTCCATGTAACAACTCATTAACCTTATAGATTGCATTGCTGCAGCAGATTCCATTAAACTAATTTCAATTTTCTTTCCAACTTTTTCAGTCAGTCTTGCATATAAAGCTGTACTTACTAACTGGGTTGCATACAAAGCTGTAGTCATATCAAATATTATGACAGGAGTTCTATGAGGAACGTTATCAGGCCCTTTATTTTCAGACATAAATCCAGTAAATGCTTGAAGTACAGGGTCCATTGCTGGTTTATGGCTCATAGGACCTTTCTGGCCAAATCCTGAAATAGATAAATAAATTAATTTAGGATTTATATTTTTTAATCTTTCATATCCATATCCTAAACGATTTATTACGCCAGGCCTAAAGCCTTCAATAAAAATATCGCAATTACTAATGATTTTATCTAAAATAGATTGACTATTCTTATTTTTCAGATCAATAACAAAACTTTTCTTTCCTAGATTAGCTGTTACTGAAAATGCTGAATGCTGACCATATTCTTGCCCAAGGTTTCGTGCCCAATCTCCATCTTTAGGCTCTATTTTAATAACCTCTGCTCCATGTTGAGCCAAAAGCATTCCGCAATATGGTCCAGCAACACCTTGCGAAAAGTCTATTACTTTTAATCCTTCGTAGGGTTTTTCGTATGACATTAAAAATCTCTCTTATTAATAGTTAATGGTAGTACTTTAGGCTTTTAAAATACAACTATTATATTTTATGATTTTTGAATTAGTTGAAATTAGTTTAATTTAAACATATTAACTTAATGAAATAATTTAAGTTTAATATTTTGACAAAAATAAAGAGAAAACATTGAAAAACAAAGCTAGTATATACTGGATTAGACAAGACCTTAGATTATATGATAACCCAGCATTAATTGAATCAGTAAAAAACGGGACTATCATTCCAATATATATTTTGGATGATATAAATTCTAAAGAACATAAAATGGGACAGGCAAGTAAAATTTGGCTTCACCACTCATTAAAAAAACTTAACAAACAAATGAATAATAATTTATTAATTTCAAGAGGAAATCCTGAAAATATTTTATTAGAAATGTGTAAATTAGAAAAAATTAAAAATGTTTTTTGGAACCGAGTATATGAACCTTGGGCCATTTCAAGAGATAAGAAAATAAAAGAAAATTTTAATAAAGAAAATATTGAAGTTGTGTCCTTAAACGGTTCTTTGCTTTGGGAACCATGGGACGTATTAAAAAGTGATGGTACTCCTTATCGTGTATTCACTCCCTTCTATCGAAGAGGATGTCTCAATGCCAAAGAACCAAGAAGGCCTAAAAAGGCCCCTACTAAAATAAATTATTTTCCTATTAAATATTTTAAAAGTTTAACGATCGATGACCTTGATTTATTACCAAGTCATAATTGGAAAGATAAGATAACAAATTCTTGGAATGTTGGTGAAGAAGCAGCTCTTTTAAGGTTAGATAACTTTATAGAAGCTGAATTAGATGGTTACAAAGAAGGTAGGAATTTCCCTACTAAGAAAAATGTGTCTCGATTATCTCCTCACTTACATTGGGGAGAAATTTCACCAAATACAGTATGGTACAAAATTAAAGATTTGAGTGATATTGGATTAAGGCATCAGCAAGATACAGATACATTTTTATCTGAAATGGGTTGGAGAGAGTTTTCTAACTCTTTATTATTTTATTTTCCAGAATTACCAAAGAAAAACTTACAAACTAAATTTGATAGATTTAAATGGGACAATAACAAATCAAAACTTAAATCATGGAAAATGGGTCAAACAGGTTATCCAATAGTAGATGCTGGCATGAGAGAGTTATGGTCAACAGGGTACATGCATAATAGATTAAGAATGATAGTTGGATCATTCTTGGTGAAAAATCTTTTATTACATTGGCATGAAGGAGAAAAATGGTTTTGGAATTGTTTAGTAGATGCTGATTTGGCAAGTAATAGTGCTAGTTGGCAATGGATTGCAGGATGTGGAGCTGACGCAGCACCATATTTTAGAATTTTTAACCCTATTACTCAAGGTTTAAAATTTGATATTGATGGAGAATATGTTAGAAAATACGTACCAGAACTATCTAAACTCCCTAATAAATTTTTGTTTAATCCCTGGGAAGCTTCACAAGAAATACTTGATAAAGCAAATGTTGAATTAGGTAAAAACTATCCAAAACCAATAGTTGATTTAAAAACTTCAAGACAAGAAGCACTGTCAGCATTTGCTAAATTAAAAGTCTATCAATAAATGATTTCAAAATTATATAAATATTTTTTTTTTGTAGTTTTATTTATTATTACTTATTTATTTTATATATTTCCATTTGAAATATTGAATAAATATTTATTGAATGAAAGTGTCAACTTCCAATATTCTTTGATAAATACTACTATATTTTTTACACTTATAATTTATTACTTAAAGTCTCATAATACATTTAAACCTCTTAAAATATTTGTATATGAAGGTTTAGGGATTGGCTTTATTAGTTTTATTGTCATTTCATTCAGTATTTTAGTGAATTTATCTGGCATATTTAAAGAAACTTCAATTGGCATAACTTCGTTAATTATCATATTTATCATATCGGCCTATGGAATGATTAATGCAAGAAATATATCTATTAAAAATGTAGAATTAACTTCAGCCAAAATTCGTAACAATCTAAATATAATATTTATAAGTGATGTTCATCTTGGAACTAACACAACTAAACATTTAAAAAAAATCCTAAATAAAATAAAGACCATTAAATATGATTTTATAATAATTGGTGGTGACTTAATTGATTCAAGTTCTTTTAACATAAATGATTTAACTATTTTAAATGAAATCAAAAAAGACATCTACTTCGTAAATGGAAACCATGAATATTATTTAAAAAATTATAAAGATAAAATGTCGCAATTAAAAAAGTTTAATATACGCATTTTAAAAAATACCTCTAAAGAAATTGATCAAATTAATTTAATTGGAATTGATGATATAGAATCTAAAAATTCTAAAATTAAATATGTAACTAAATTTAAGAAAGATAATTTATTTAATCTAGTGATTTCTCATAAACCTGATATTTGGGATGATATAAATAAAAACGTTGAACTTATGGTTTCAGGACATACTCATAACGGACAAATATTTCCATTTAACCTTATTGTAAAGTTAAAGTTCAAATATATTTATGGATTATACGTAAAGAACAAATCAAGACTTTATGTGTCTTCAGGCTCTGGATGCTGGGGACCAAAATTAAGAATTGGATCTTCAAATGAGATTATTAATATTAAATTAACATCTGAAGATTGAAGTTTATTTTAAAAGTAAATCTTTATTAATTTCATAAAATTTTGTTGAGGAGTGTTTAAGAGAATTTGCGGTTAATTGCCCTACTCCATAAACTTCTGTTAAGACATTATTTTTATTAATAATTTTTTGTATTAAAAGGTCAAAATCACCGTCACCAGATGCTAAGACTACAATATCTGATTTTGGAGCATAATCTAAAATATCGATAGTAATTCCTACATCCCAATCCCCTTTTGAGGAACCATCTGAACGACTGATATAAGGTTTTAATTTTACGTTAAAACCTATACCTCTTAAAATATTCTGGAATTGTATCTGCTTTGCATCATTCTTGTTAGTAGTGTACGCAAAGGCCACGACAACTTCTCTATCATAAGTTATCTTTTTCCAGAACTTATTATAGTCAAAATTTGAGTTAAAAGCTTGCTTTGTTGTATAATATATATTTTGCACATCAACAAATATTGATACTTTCTGCATCCACGACCTTTTTAAAATTCTTCAATTACTTTTAAACTAAGCCTTCAATTTCTACTGGTAAGTCATTTCTTTCAATTTCTTGAATAATTTTTTTTAAATGCTCGGAATTTTGTGTTTCGATTGTAATATTTAACTTAGCAACACTAGCAGATAAATCCATCGCAAATCTACTATGCTCAACCTCAAGTACGTTTGCACCTTCATCTGCACAAATTTTAGAAATAATTTGTAATTGCCCAGGTTTATCTGGCATCGTAATTGTAAGTGTAGTTACTTGACCTGACCTAACTAAATCTCTCATTAAAATTGACGATAAAACTTTAGAATCTATATTACCTCCACAGAGGATAACTCCTACCTTTTTACCTTTAAACTTTTGACTATTTTGAATTAACGCAGCTAGACCTGTTGCTCCCGCACCCTCGACAACTACTTTTTCATGTTCCGCTAGCATAGCAATAGCTCTTTCTATAGATTTATCAGAAACAGTAATTACATTATCAACAAAATTTTTAATAAAAGACATAGGTATTTGTCCTATCTCAGATACAGCTATACCTTCAGCCAAAGTTGAGCCCTTACATTTAATTTTTTTATTAAACATTATATTTGTTAATGACGGATATAATTCAGATTCAATTCCAATTACTTTTATATTTTGGTTCATTGCTTTTGCGGCTAATGAACAACCAGCTATTAAACCACCTCCACCTACTGGTACTAAAAGTATATCTATATCATTGCAATCTGATAACATTTCATATGAGATAGTTCCTTGCCCAGCAATTACATTCAAATCATTATAAGGGTGTACTTCTGTATACCCTCTTTCATTTATAAGCTTTTGAACATACTCGTATGATTCACCTAAACTAGAGCCATGTATTATTACGTTTCCACCAAAGTTTTTGGTTCTTCTAATTTTAGTAAAAGGAGTACCTTCAGGCATCACTATATTTGAATTAATATTCATTTTTTTTGCAATAAACGCTAAACCTTGAGCATGATTACCAGCTGACATTGCTACCACACCTGACTGTTTTTCGTCATCCGAGAGAGATAAAAGCTTAGAGTAAGAACCCCTTACTTTAAATGCTCCTGTGTATTGTCTATTTTCAAACTTAAAAAAAATATCAGTTCCTATTTTTTCAGATATGGAGTTCGAAAAACTAGTTTCAGTCCATTTAACATTATCTGTTATTTTTTTATGAATATTTATGATATTTTTAAAATCTAAATTCATTGTATTCTCTTTTTATTTAGGAGTATGATGAGTTATCTATCAAAGTAATTTTTTGTCAAATAATTTTGATAAATAAAACTGTCTTTTTAATTTTGTAAGAAAAAATGACTGAATTTAAATTAAATAAAATTATGAGTGGGAGTCCTTTACCTAAAGAATATCAGGTAACACTTCAGAATTGGAGAAAGTATCCCTATAATTGTTGGGCATTTGTTAATGTAAGAAATTTAATTCCAACTGCAGAGATTGATAATGATCCGAATACAAAAATCAAAATAGAAAAAAATCTAACTAATCTACATGATATGTTGATTAAACATAAAAACTCTTCGGCTAATCTTCAAAATATTTTAAAAAAATGTGATACAGATGCTTTTTTGGTAATGCACAAAGGAAAGTTAAAGTTTGAATATTTTGATAAATTTACTTATCAAAATACCCCACATATAATTTTTTCAGTATCTAAATCTCTTACTTCATTATTAACTGGTATTTTGGTTAATAACAAAATTCTTAATTTAACAGACACTGTTTCTTATATAATTCCTGAAACTAAAGGATCAGCATATGAAGATGCAACTTTAAGAAACGTTCTTGATATGAATGTAGCATCTGGTTTTATAGAGGATTATGCTGGAGAAGCTGAAATTTTTAAAAAATATAGATCTTCTACTGGATGGGATTTACCTGATGAACATTCAAATATTGAAAATACTGGATTACATGAATTTCTTTCAACAATGCCTAAGTCTAAAGAACCACATGGAAAAAAATACCATTATTGCTCTCCACATAGTGACTTATTAGGTTGGATAATTGAAAGAGCTTCAGGTCAAAACTTTTCTAAAATCTTATCTAATTTATTATTTAAACCATCTGGCATAAACTTTAGTGCTAACGTTACCTTAGATAAATGGGGTGCGTCTAGAGCAGCAGGAGGTATAAGTATTTCTCCATATGATTTACTATTAATTGCTGAGATGGTGCGATGTCTTGGCTCTAATAATAACGGACAAATAATGCCTGAATCGTGGATTAAAGATTTTCAAAACTACAAAGATAATACCAATTATCTTAATCAAGATCACTTAGAGAGATTCCCTAAGGGCAATTACAGATCTAAATGGTATCAAACAGGTTTTAATGATGAAGAGTTTTGTGCCATTGGAATTCATGGACAAAATATATGGATTAATCCAAAAAAAGAATTAACAATAATTAGAATGTCTTCAGCTTCAGAACCTATAAATATTCAAACAGAAGAGCTAATGTTCTCAGTTTTTAAAGAAATTGCTAATATATTATAACTACAAGTATATAGTCCACTCGACATTATATATTGGTTAAAAAGTAATAAAAAATAAAATTAGAAAGTAATTGGAAATTTTTTATATAGTTTATTTATTTCTAACATAACTTCGTCTGAAAGAACTATATCTAATCCTTTTAAAATATTGTTTAATTGCTTATTATCAGTAGCTCCAAATATAACAGAACCCATAAATGGTCTTTGATTACAAAAAGCAAGTGACATATGAACAGGGTCTAAATTAAATTTGTTGGAAAGGGAAACATACTCTTTTACTGCCGAGGTAGAATTTTCATTAATTCTTCCAAATAAACTTGGCACCCTTGAAAGTCTTGAATTATTAGGCACATTATCATTGATATATTTACCAGTCAAAAATCCTCCTGCTAAGGGAGAATATGATAACAAGCTTATGTTCTCGTGATGAGACATTTCTGCCATATCAAGATCGTATAATCTACAAAGTAAACTATACTCGTTCTGTATTGATGCAATAGTAAGATTAGGAAAGTTTTTTAATTGATCTAGAAATTGTGAAGTGCCCCAACATGTTTCGTTTGATAGACCAATATGCCTAATTTTACCTTCTTTTTGCAAATCGGATAAAGCATTAAGCACCTCATTTATATTATCTTTTGTAAGGTTAGTATCCTGGTTTGTAGGATTATAATTCCAATTTTGTCTGAAATGATAGGAACCTCTATTTGGCCAATGTAATTGATATAAATCTATGTAATCTGTTTTAAGCTTTTTCAAACTACCTTCTATAGCTATTTTAATGGACTTTTCATCTATACCTTTACCATTTCTTACAGCTTTATAACCTTTGCCTGATATTTTTGTAGCTAGAATAAAATCAGCTCTTTTTGATTTATTTTTTTCAATCCAATTACCTATTATAACTTCTGTATCACCAGTTGTTTCTTCACGAAGAGGACAAGTAGGATACATCTCTGCAGTATCGATAAAATTAATACCAGAGGATATCGATTGATCAATTTGCAAATGTGAATCTATTTCAGATGTAGCCTCACCAAAAGTCATAGTGCCTAAACAATAAGAAGAAACTCTTAAATCAGATTTTCCAAGTTTGTTAAAGTTCATCAGTACCACCATAAATGTTTGAATTAAAATAGTTTAATTATAAAATAAAAAATATTTACAAATTAAGTACTATAAGTAATTAATATTGTCCTTAATATATATTTTTTTTATTAAAGTGAATAATTAATTATGATTAAAATAAATAGTAAAGTTTTTTTTATTATTACTCTAATAACTTCATTAATTTTTGCTTTAGCTGGTCTATCAAAAATTATTGGCATGCAAATGATGCATGACTCTTTTGTTACATTAGGTCTGCCAATATGGTTTGGATATTTTATTGGAATCTGTGAAGTCTTTGGGTCAATTGGGATTCAGATCAGAAAATTAAGATTTTACGCCTGCTTTGGGTTGACTATTATAATGTTAGGAGCAATCAATTATCATCTACAATATGAAAACGATGGTCTATTGGCGAGCATTATAATAACTGCGCTTTGTTTGTTACTATTAATAAGTAGAGATAGAGAAAATTAGTCTATTGATAAATCATCTTTATTTCTTTTTGACTTTGGATCTTGAATTACAGGTTCCCTTTGACCTCTTAAAATAGAATTTCCTTCATAGAATGTTCTTTGATCAATAGGTGGTGGGTTTAACCAGTCTGATTCTTTCATCTGTCCACTTTGTCCATAAGCATCTAGAGCGTTTTGGTAACAAACTAGTTTAATCACATCATCACTAATACCTTGAAGAGAGGCTAACCTAGCTGTTTTAGAAACTGCCAACGGTTCTGAAATACCCCAATCACAAGCAGAGTCTATGATGATCTTATTACCTCCATATTGATGTAATAATTCAACCATTCTTGCTGTTCCCATTTTAGTACTAGGATAAATTGAAAAAGCTGCCCAATACCCTCTATCTAAGACCTCTTTAACAGTTTCTTCATTATTATGATCTATTATTACTTTTGATGGATCAATACCATGTTCTTTGCATACATCCATTGATCTATATGTCCCACTTTTTTTATCTCTGTGAGGTGTGTGGACCATAACTGGTAAATCAAGTTTAATAGCTAATTCAATTTGCAACCTAAAATATTTATCTTCCAATTCTGTTTGATCATCATACCCAATTTCACCAATAGCAACTACACCATCTTTAAGAGCAAATCTAGGTAGTATTTCCATAACGTTTTCAGCTAGTTCTTCGTTGTTTGCTTCTTTAGAATTTAATCCTATAGTGCAATAATGCCTAATCCCAAATTGACCTGCTCTAAATCTTTCAAAGCCAATTATTGCAGATAAATAATCAATATAACTTCCTACATTTGTCCTTGGTTGACCAATCCAGAAAGCTGGTTCTATAACTGCCACAACTCCAGATGCAGCCATTGCCTCATAGTCATCTGTGGTTCTAGAAATCATGTGAGCATGAGTATCAATAAACATCATTTATCTTCTCCTCTTTATTCAATTTTTGAGTATATGCTAACGAATTTTGAATTAAGTCTTTTTGAATAAAATTCCAATTTATTGAACCTTCTTTAATATCTTTTTCAAAATTCTGAAGATATTGTCCTAATTCATGCTTTATATCTTTATTCTTTGATTGAGACAAAGATAACGCTACTGCTTTTTTTTCAATTTCTAAACCATTGATTAAAACGTATTTTAAATCAGAAATAAAAGATGTATCAGCAATTGGCCCTACACACCTCCACAATTCAGGTGAAACAAATCTTTTTGCAGCCCATCTTTCATTTGCATAATCTTTTAAAATTCTTGCTAACTCAACGTTTATTCTATTATCCAAACCTAAAATTGGATTTAACATTACACCAATAAACAAGGACTTTAGAACTAGATTATTCCAAGCGTTAGAATTAAATTGTTCAAAAGGATAAGGATTATGGTGAGCAATAGACTCAAATTCTGATTTAACATTTGTTCTTAGAGCATTTGTAACAATATTTGTTAATTCATTTGAGGAAGGAAACAAAGGTAATCCAGAAAAAAGAGCTATCGCTTCATGTCCATCAGCGAATTTATATAATTGTTCAAATTTTTTCTTAAATGCCTCTTCATTACCTTCAGAATATTTTAATAAAAAATATACTCTTATAGCTGTATCAATAGTCCACCTAGATGGATTAAACCCTTTTCTTAAATGATTTGCAGCAGTTAGGTCATCTTTAGTTAAGTACAAATCATTTTTGCCAACTTTTCTTGAAACAAGTCCAAATGAAATATCAAATTCAAAGCTATTACTTTTTTTCCCTTCTATAAGTTTATTTTGTTCTTGATACCATTCAAAACAATTTTTATCTTCAATTTGTTTCTCGATTAAGTTTTTTAAAAACACTAAATATTTTTTCATAATAATAATAAATCAAATAAAACTATTTAATTTTCTCCAAAAATTGACTTTTCTCTAAATTCATAAATGCTCTTAGAGCCAGTAATAAATAATGATATTTTAATCTGTGTTTTTAAATTATTGAGCAGATTATCCAGGTTTTTTTTATTAATTTTGTGATTTTTATCTTCTAATGATTTTAATAAAACACCTGCCATTGAAACTAAATCTGACCCTAACCAGATTGCTTTTGCAACATCCAATCCATTTTTAATACCTCCAGAACCAATAATAATATTATCTTTAGATATAGACGAGGCATCAATAATTAATTTTTTTAGTGGGATTCCAATGTTATGAAAAGGTTGATAAATAGATTGTTCATCAGACGGTCTTCTACTTGTTTCAATTTTTGTCCAATTTGTTCCGCCCATACCCGCAACATCAAATATTCTAACTCCTACGTTAAATAAACTTTTAATAACTTCTTTGGATAAACCTCGACCCACCTCTTTAACTATTATAGGACATGGTAGGGTTTTAACTGCCTCTGAAATACCATTCAATACCCCTCGCCAATCGTGGTCCCCTTCAGGCTGAACGATTTCTTGCAATGGGTTTAAATGCACAGCTATTGCGTCCGCCTCAATATCATTTATTGCCCTTTTAATTAAATCTATCCCTGATGGTGAAGCTAGTTGAACTCCTCCAACATTTCCAATAAGAGGTATGTTTTTTGCAATTTTTCTTAAAAATTTTTGTGAACTTTTTGTTTCTAATGATGCTCTTTGTGAACCTATTCCCATTGCTATGTTATGCTCTTCTGCTAATTCCACTAGGACTTTATTTATATTATTTGACCTTTCTGTACCTCCAGTCATACCAGAAATCATAACTGGGAAAGATATTCTTTTATTTAAAAAATTTACTGATAAATCAATTGTATCAAAGTCAATCTCAGGAAGAGCGCAATAAGGAAGAACAACTGAATCGAGTGAGTTATATTCAATTTCATTTTCAAATTGATATTTAGCTATATTTAAATGTTGAATTTTTCTATCTTTTATTGAATACATTTTTTAAGAATCACATAGTTAAAAGTTTTATTTATTTAAAAATATGGTGTTGTTTTCCAACCCAATCTTCAATAAATTTAAAATTTTCTGAGCTTAATTTGTATAACTGTATACGTCTGTCTTCAGGACACTCGTTTTTATCATAATAGTTTTGTTTAACACCATCGTCTAAAATAGATTTAATTGTTGATCTACTTGCTACATTATTAGGAATTTTATTACATAATTTTTCAAATGAAAAAAAGTCTGTATATCTTGAAGCAACAAGAACAGTGACCATTAAATGTGACCTAGATCTTACAAAAAATTTATTAAAACCTGTGTCTGATGACATGGAAATCATGCAATCATAAAACACACTTAATTTTTCTCGTACATCTTGATTAAAGTTATTATTAATATAGTTTGTATTATTATCATCCACAGTAATCCCTCCCGCGAAAGATTTAATCCTTCTAATATAAGTTTCGATACAATCCAAAACTTTATTAATAATATGTTAGTATGTTAATGAAATAAAATAAAACATTAATATTTACTATTAATTTATAATTGTAATATTAATGATTAAATTATGTTGTTTTAAAATAAAAAAAAATTAAACAAAGTATATTTTTTAACTATAGGGGGTAATATTATGAAAAATTTAAAAGTTTTTCTAGGATGTATATCTGCTTTTTTTATGACTTTAGCTTTTCAAGCTAACGCTGTTAATTTAAAGCTAGTGCCATACGTTACTGGGATAAACTCTCCTTTGGCTATGGTTCAGCCTAAAGGCGACGACAGAAAGTTTGTTATCGAGCAATTTGGTAAAATAAAAATAATAGATAAAGACGGAAATCTTTTACCAACACCATTTCTAGATATTAGAAATAAAATAATAAAGCAACATCATGATTTTGATGAAAGAGGTCTTCTTGGACTAGCTTTTCACCCTGATTTTAAATCAAATGGTAAGTTTTATATAGCTTATTCAGGAGCTCTTGATTTCCAAGGTGATTTGGGACAAATGCTATGGTATAGCCATTCTAATACAGTAGAAGAATATACAGTATCATCTGAAGATCCTAACGTGGCCAACCATTCTTCAGCTAGACTTATAACAAGTATAGCTTGGCCTCAATTTAATCATAATGGTCATTGGATTGGATTTGGTCCAAATGATGGTTATTTATACATATCAACTGGAGACGGTGGATATGCTAATGATTGGGGAATTGGACATAATGTCACTGAAGGAAATGGACAAGATGTGTCAACACTTCTTGGGAAAATACTTCGTATAGATATAAATAATTCTTGCAATGATAAGAACTATTGTATTCCTAAAGACAACCCGTATGCAAATAATAGCGATGCTCGTGGTGAAATTTATGCAATAGGACTGCGAAATCCTTGGAGATGTTCATTTGATCAAAAAGATGGAAGATTATTTTGTGGTGACGTACAACAAAATAGTTTTGAAGAAATTTCTATGATCAAAAAAGGTGGTAATTACGGGTGGCGCTCAATGGAAGCTACTAAATGCTTTGATTACCAAAAACCTGACAATCATCCATCAACTTGTAGTAAAGCAGGCATGACTGTTCCAATTATGGAATATAAGAACTGCAGTGCACAACCGAAAGGTTGTAAAGGTATATCTGTTACAGGTGGTTATGTGTATAGGGGTAGTAACAAATCTATGAACGGAAAGTACATTTTTGGAGACTGGAGTAAAGGTTTCGGAGCAATGGACGGTCAAATTTTTGTTGGAACTGAAAAGTCTGGAAAATGGAGTATGGAAGACGCATCTATTACAAATATGAAAGGTAATTTACCTTATATATTAGCATTTGCTCAAGACGCTGCAGGTGATGTATATGCATTAACTTCAATTACTACTGGACCTAATGGAACACAAGACACAATCTATAAGGTTGTTCCTTCAAACTAAATTAAAATTATATTTCAAGCCAACATGATTGGCTTGAAATTCTAATTAAGCGGATGTTCTAAATAATGAAAAGATTTTTTTTATTTATACTTGTATTAACGTCAATTTCGGTTTTAAATATCAAAGTAAATTCAAAAGAAAAAGTAAAATTTACAAGTGAAATAATGAAAAATGCTGATTTATTTAATCAAGGAAAAGAAATTTGGTTTGATCAGTGCACACATTGTCATGGTTATAAAGCATATCCAGGAAAAGCACCTAAATTAAAACCTAAACGTTATAAGCCTCAGTTTGTTTATAAGAGAATTGCTAAAGGCTTTAGAAAAATGCCAGCTTGGGAAGAAATATATTCTCAAGATGAAATGCAATCATTAGTAGTTTATGTAATGAACAAGAAGTTCTCTCCATAATAAAAGATTTATTAATTAGATATATTAAAGGATTTACTGATGAAATATATTAATCTACTGCTTTCAATCATGATGTTCTTATTTGTTTTTGTTCAGTTTAATGACCCAGATTTTTATTATTGGGCGACTATCTATTCTATACCTGCACTTTCTTCTGGGGTAATTTTTTTAAACCCTAAAATAATACATAAACTACCATTACAACTCTTATTTATTATTCTTTTTATAGGTACTATTTTCTTAACTGGTTTTTACTGGCCTAAAGAGAGTTTATGGTGGAAAGTAGAAGTATGGTGGAATACAGAAACTGCTAGAGAAGGTATGGGAATGATGATTTCTAGCTTGGTTATGATGTTTTCAGCAATTACTTTCAAACTAAAAAACAACTGATACAATGATCACTCAAACCAACATAATAAATAACGAAATACACTGGCAAAAATTTGAGGTTCCTTATGAATTTCCAGTGTGTTTTACAGAAAATGTGTTTAATAAAAACAATAAAATACTTTTAGACGTCATTCTTAGGAAAGAAAAAGACAAAAGACATAATGTCATATTTTTTATTGATGAAGGCATAACAAAACATTACGAAGGCTTAATTACAGAACTAAAACAATATATAAATGAATATCACAAATATTTACATCTAGTAACAAACCCTATTCTGGTGCCAGGAGGTGAAAAAATTAAATCTGATTTATATTTTGTTGAGCAAATACAAGAAAGTATAAATAAATTTAATATTGACAGGCATTCCTACGTAGTTGCAATTGGAGGAGGTGCTGTTCTTGATGCAATTGGTTTAGTTGCAGCCACATCTCATAGGGGTATAAGGCACATTAGAATGCCTACTACAGTTTTATCACAAAATGACTCAGGTGTAGGGGTTAAAAACGGAGTTAATTTATTTGGTTCTAAAAATTATATTGGAACTTTTGCGCCTCCTTTTGCTGTAATAAATGACATAAACTTTATTTCAAAGTTAAGTGAACGAGATAAAATAGCTGGAATGGCCGAAGCAGTAAAAGTAGCATTAATTAGGGATAAAACTTTTTTTAATTGGTTAGAATTAAATTCAGAAAAACTCGCTTTATTTGAAAAAAATGAAATGAGTCAAATGATAAGAAGATGTGCAGAATTACATATGCATCAAATTAGTAATGGAGGGGATCCTTTTGAAATGGGAAGTGCTAGACCTCTTGATTTTGGGCATTGGTCAGCGCATAAATTAGAAAGTATGACTAATTATAGATTGAGGCATGGAGAAGCCGTTGCAATTGGAATTGCATTAGATGCTAGATATTCAGTTTTGGCAGGTATGTTAGATAAAGGGTTAGAGGAGAGAATATGCTGCCTATTAGAGTATTTAGGATTTAAGCTATGGAATGTTGCCATAGAAAAAACAAATAAAGATAAAGGCTTAGAGCTAATAAAAGGACTTAAAGATTTTCAAGAACATCTAGGAGGAGAATTAACTATTACACTTTTAAAAAATATTGGTGTAGGGTTTGAAGTACATGAGATTAATACCTCACTTGTACAAGAATCTATACAATGGTTGAAAGAACGTCAAAGATAGAATGTTATTAAAAAATCAATTAAATAATAGTTACCTTACCTACTGTACCAATATTCATGCAGCTGAAGAATGGCCAGATGTAATAACAAAATTAAAATTATTTCTTCCTAAAATTAAACAAGATGTTTCTATTGACAAAAAATTTGGATTAGGTCTTCGTTTAGCAGCATCAGCAGCAAAAGATTTAACAAAAGAAGAAAATTTGTATGAATTTCAAAATTTTTTAAAAGAAACAAATTCATATGTTTTTACAATAAATGGTTTTCCATATGGAAATTTTCATGGCAAACCGGTTAAAGAAGGCGCTTACAAACCTGACTGGTCTGATGATTTAAGACTTAATTATACTAATTTATTAGCTGACCATTTATCTAAACTTTTACCTGATGAAATGGAAGGCTCAATTAGCACAGTTCCAGGAACCTACAAACCTTGGTCACAAGGAAATGATGGTGATGAAATAATTAAAAAAATTATTATCAATATTCTTAGACATATTGCTCATCTAATTATAATAAAGAGATCTACTGGTAAAAAAATTACATTATCTTTAGAACCCGAACCTTATTGTTTTTTAGAAACTATATCTGAAACAATTTCTTTTTTTCAAAACAAACTTTTTTCAAAGGAATCCATAAACTTTTTATCAAAATTAATAAATTTAAATGCAATTGATACAGAAAAAGCACTAAGATTTCACCTAGGAATTTGTTATGATGTTTGTCATGCAGCTGTAGAGTTTGAAGACCCTAAAAAAAGTATCTTAGACATACAAAATGCTGGTATAAGAATTACAAAATTACAATTAAGTTCTGCTATTAAAATTGCCAATGTAAATAAAGACACTTACGAAATTTTAAAATCTCTTGATGAACCAGTTTACATGCACCAAGTAGTTGAAAAAAGAGGATCTGTTTTAAAAAGATTTCCAGATCTTTCAGATGCTTTCAAACAAATTGAAAACTCTTTTGGTTCTGAATGGAGAATACATTTTCATGTACCTATATTCTTAAAAAAGATGGATAATTTTGATACAACTCAGGATTTTTTGAAAGATATTCTTAGAATCCATAAACAAAATCCAATAAGCCAGCACCTGGAGGTTGAAACTTACACTTGGGACGTTCTACCTAGTCAGTATAAAAACACCCCTGTAAACAAGGCTATTGCAAGGGAGTTAAATTGGGTAATTGGTGAATTAAGCTGATGAAACTAAAAACTTTATTTGAGTTAGGTAGAATATCTAATTTACCTACAGTTTGGAGTAATGTTTTAGCGGGCATAGTTATTGCTGGTGGAACCATAGGGTTACAAAGCACTTCTATATTAATAGCATCTCTTTCCTTATTTTATATTGGAGGTATGTTTTTAAACGACGCATTTGATACCAAATTTGATATTGTTCAAAGACCAGAAAGACCTATTCCTTCTAAAAAAATAACGCAAAAAATGGTCTTTATCATTGGTTTTACACTTTTAATTTTAGGTATTTTTTTACTTTACATTGAAGCATTAAGAACAAATATTTTTAACTTAAATTTAATCCTATTTTTAGGAATGATGTTAAGTGCTTTTATTATTATTTATAATAAATATCATAAAAACAATGCCTATAGCCCATTAATAATGGGGCTTTGTAGAATAAGCATATATTTTATCGTCTCTGCATTTTTCTTATCATATTTTAATATTCATATTTTTGAGGCATCAATTTTTTTGCTGTCTTACTTAATTGGATTAACTTATTTGGCTAAACAGGAAGATATTGGATATTTAAAAAACCAATGGCCTTTACTTTTTTTAATTGCCCCAATTATTTATGGCTATACTTTAATTGAAAATTATTTTTCTTATATCGCGTTTGGAATTTTTGTATTAAATATATTTTTAGCATTAAGCTATACATTTATTGAAAAGAAAAGAAATATAAAAAAGTCTGTTACTTTATTAATTTCAGGTATCTGTATTTATGATTTTATTTTAATTGCTCACCACGGAGAAGTAATTTTAGCTATTCTAAGTTTAGTTTTTTTTGTATTAACTTTGTTTTTTCAAAAATATATTCCTGGAACTTAGAGTTATTATTTAAATATATGATCAAGAACAAAATCTTTAAAATCAGTTGCTGGTAAAGATTTTTTAGGTAACAGATCTTTTCTTGATGAAATGATCAAAGGTCCATCCTTAGGGTTGTCAGTTATTCTTCCATGAGAACCTCTAACGATCTCTGATCTTTTTAATGAAATTACATCTAACAAATTTCTAAACCCTATCTTTCTTTTCATCAATTTAAAAAAGGATGTAACTTTTGGAAACATTAAACTAGGATCAAAAAATAATTCTACTGGATCGTACCCTGGCTTTCTATGAATATCTACTGTCTTTGCATAATCTGGGGCTCTTTTATCATCTAACCAATAATAATAACTAAACCATCTATCAGCATTTGAAATAGCAACAAGTTCTCCTGATCTATGGTGATCTAAACCATATTTAGATTTATCTTTACTATCTAATACCATTTCAACGCCTTCTAAATTTGAAATAATTTCTTTAACTTTTTTTATATCTTTTTTGTTTTTTATATAAATATGAGCTAATTGATGATCTGAAACTGCAAAAGCCTTTGAGGCTCCAGGATCAAAGACATCCCTACCCATTTCATTTCTTACACTTAATAAATCGTGCGACCGAAGTTCCTTATTAATATGAATAGCATCAGTTACTGGTGTGATGCCGTATTCGGATACAATAATTATATCACGGTTTTCACTATAAGCTTGGTCTATAAGCTCTCCGCATAGAGTATCAATCATATTTAAATCTTTAATTAATGTCTTATTTTTTAGGTCAGGACCAAGCCTTTGCAAATTATAA
This sequence comes from Candidatus Levibacter sp. Uisw_134_01, assembly GCF_047717795.1. Classification (GTDB taxonomy): domain Bacteria; phylum Pseudomonadota; class Alphaproteobacteria; order Puniceispirillales; family Marisalimonadaceae; genus Marisalimonas. The sequence continues at coordinate 1,258,831 of NZ_CP159808.1, forward strand.
TCTAAATGAGGAAGATATGTAAGAGCAAGCGTAGGATTATAGTGTTTCATTACAAATTTAGTAGATTCTGCAATCCATTTGCTAGAAGTAATGTCTGCCAACGGCCCCCAAAATTTAAACAAAGGAAATTTACCTAATTCGCTATCTAAAGTATCTTTAAGATCAGGAGGATACGTGTAATGATCAGGAATCTTTCGTCCATCAGCAGGATACATTGGCCTTGGTGTAGCACTCCAATCTGCAGTTGAATACATATTATACCACCAAAACATTTTAGCACATGTGAATTTTGAGTTAATTTTTTTGCCTTTTTCCCAAATTTTTTCACCTTTAACAAGTTGGTTAGGTTGTCTCCAAAATAAAACTTCTGAAAGGTTTTTAAAAAACCAACCATTAGCTACTATGCCGTGATCATTTGGAAGAAGTCCTGTTAATAAGGTAGACTGAACAGAGCAGGTTACAGCTGGTATTACTGTATCAAGTGGTTTCATACCACCTTTCTTAGATAACTCTAATAGATTAGGTGTATGCTGCCCTATCATAGATGGAGATAATCCAACGACATTTATTACTAGATTTGATTTCAAATTTAAATATCTCTTAAAAGAAATTATTTTTTAAAATTTACCATATAAACATTTAAAATAAACTATTGATTTTTGATTATAAATTTTAATGTTAAATTCTGTTATTTTTTTAATAATTAAAATTTAAGAAAATAAAAATTGTTTAATTTGGGAGTTTTTTTTTGAAAAATATAACTAATATTTTCTACTTTTTAATATCATTAAATCTTATCTTTATTTTTACAGCAATGGGTCAAACCATCCCTAAAACAAGTGATCAAGTTGCCCAACCAGGTGGAAAAATTACAGGTAATGTAAATTTAAAAATTGTCAAGATTGCTGAAGGTTTTGAAGGCCCCGTTAACATAAGTAATGCTGGCGATGGAACAAAAAGAATTTTTGTAGTGGAAAGAGAAGGTAAAGTTAAAGTTATTAATAAAGATTATAGCATTAATAAAAAACCATTTCTAGATCTGACAAATTTAAGACCCAGTCCCATAAACCCAAAAGGAAATGATGTACAAAGTGAATTCATAGAACAAGGTCTTTTTTCAATTGCTTTTCATCCAAATTTTAAAAATAATGGTTATATATATGTTCACTACTCATCTCTAAGACATAATGGTTCAGGAATTATTGTAAGGTTTACTGTTGATAAAAAAAATCCTGAATATATCTCAAAAAAACAGGCTTTAATGACAGAAAAAATTATAATGATTATTGAACAGCCGTCACATAACAATAATGGTGGACAAATTTCATTTGGACCTGATGGATTTTTATATATAGGGCTTGGCGATGGTGGTTGGGGAACATCCAAAAAAGCCAGTCTAGAACATTCAAACAGATTAGGTAAAATATTAAGAATTAATGTTGATACTAATAAGAAATATAAAGCTCCTGAAGATAATCCTTTTTATCAAAATGGTGGCACACCTGAAAATGAAATTTGGGCCAAAGGACTTCATAATCCTTATAAATTTAGTTTTGATAAGGTAAATGGAGGAATGTTTATAGCAGACGTAGGAGATAACACTTGGGAGGAAATAAATTATATCCCTAAAGCTTCAAAAGGTGGTGACAATTTTGGATGGCCTATTATGGAAGGATCTAATTGTCATATACCGATGGGTAATAAAACAAAGCAAAAATGTAAAATTACTGGAAAGTTTCCAATAGCAAAATACAAACATCCAGAAAAAAGTAGTAAAAATAAATCTGCTGGGGCGTTTGCTTGTGCTTCTGTTCAAGGTTTGGGCGTTGCAAACTATGGAGGAATGAATGGAGTTTACCTTTTTGGAGATTGGTGTTTAGGTAGTATATACGGTGTTGGTTGGGATGGTAGTAAGTGGCAATTAGAAGAGTTAATTAAAACTGACCTTCATATTACTGCTGGAGGAAACGATGAAAATGGCAACGTGTTAGCTTTGAGTGCTAAATTTTATTTTGACGATCAAAATCCAGATAGGCCACCTTATGGTACTGTTTGGAAAATTGTTAAAAACTAGTTATTTTAATTCTTTAGTTAACTGTTTTAAAATCTTTTTTGATTTTCCAATCACTTTGGTTTTCTTGACTAGATCTAAATTGTTGTAATCATTATCAACAACCACAATACCAATCATTCCCATCATTTTATGGGGAGTGCATTGATATAAGTATACTCCAGGTTTAGTAAAAGTATAGTTAGCATTTTTTCCAAGTTTTGATTTAAAACCTTTAACACCATCTGGAACAGTCACAAATTCAACGTTATGACCTTTATCTGTTGCCTTCCAAAAAATATTGTCTCCAGAATTAATATTAACAATCCTCTTAGAAAAAAGCATTATATTTTTGCCTGATCTATTTAACATCTCGACCTCAACAGTTTTAGCAAAAACAGCCCCACTAAACAAAGTTGATAAAAGTACTAAGGTTAATAAAAATGCTTTCATAAAATGACTCCATACAATAATTTAACAAAGTTATTAGTTAGCATATTTCAGGTATAAATTTATTATTAAATTTTATTATTAAAATTAATTAATAACTTCTGAAAATTTAGAAATACTCTCTTAATATGTTAAGCGGCTTAGAAACAATAAGTTTAATAGTTTTAATATAACTAAAAACAACAATGCTTACCGGAATTAATAATAATAAGATTAACAGTCTTGTATAATCTATATGCATATCAATATTAAATACATAGTTTACTACTATAAAACTCAGCCCTAAGCCTACTAACAAAGAAATTATTGAGGATACCAATCCTATTATTAAATATTCAAGCAACCACAAATTTGTTATTTTTTTAAATGTTGCACCTAATATCTTAAAAACAGCTACTTCGTACAACTTATCTTTTTTACTAACCTCAAGTATACCGGTTAACACAATAAAACCTGATAAAAGTGTCACTAAAGTAATCGAGTTAATTATAATAATTAATAGATTAAGAATTGATTTTATAGCTTTATAACTTTCCTCAATTGATATAGTTGATATATTAGAAAACTGAGTAACTATGTTTTTTATAAAATTATTATTTTCTATCTTGTTTTTTGATTTTGTTGTTGCAATCCAAGTATGAGGTGCATTCTTTATATTACTTTTACTTAGGATAAATATAAAATTAATATTCATATTTTCCCAAACAATTTCTCTTGTATTAAAAACTTTAGCTTCAAAATTTCTACCTAAAATATTGAATGTTATTTTGTCTCCAATATTTATATTGAGTCCTTTAGCAATTTTATGTCCAATAGAAACTAGAAGAGGTCCATTATAATCATGAGGCCACCACTTACCAGAAAGCAATTCGGTTCCCTGTGGTAATTCATTTGTCCAAGAAAACGCTCTATCTCTTTTTAACACCCATTGAACATCTTTATTAATAACCAAACTCTCTACTTTGACATTATTTATTTCAGTAATCCTGCCTCTTAACATTGGCTGTGCATTTAAGTTAATATTACCATTAGAATTTGAAGCCATTAAATTAATTTCTTTAATTTGATTAGGCTGTATATCAATCAAAAAATTATTAGGTGCCTCTTGATTTAAAGTGTTGGTTATTTTTTTACCCAAGCTCTCTTGAATTATATTTAAAGTTATTAGAAGTATCAAACCAACGCTGAATGAAATAACAATAGGTTTTGCAAATGAGTTTCTTACGAGAATGGAGTTTCTTACTATTTCAATTGAAGAACCAGTTTTAAATTTAATTATCTTGAAAAACTTAAAAAATAATGAGGTTAATACTTGCAATATGAAAAAAGATATTAGTATAGAAGCAAAAATATAGAAGGATAATTTTAAATCATTTGTTAAATTAGTTATTAAAAAACATAACAAACATACCAATGTAAGGATTAAGAACTTAATTTTTTTTGAATAAGAAATTAAATTGTTATTTGCAGACAGTCGCAGAAGTTGTATTGGCTTTATTTCATATGTTTGAGATATAGGAATAATTGTAAATAAGATACATACAATCATACCAAATGAAAAGCTTATGATTAGTGGCTTAACAAAAATAGATGGTTCAAATAAATTTATTAAATTAGAACTTATTAATGGAGACAATAAAAAAGGAACTGACGCTCCAGCTAATAAGGCAGGAATGATGCTAGCTAAAAATATAATCATAATTTGAAAGAAATATATTGTAAATACTTGTGAATTTCTTCCTCCTAAAGATTTTAAAACTGCTATATTTTTAATTTTTTTTATCAGATAACCTTTAACACCATTGGAAATTCCAATACCAGATATTAATAAAGCTATTAATCCGACTAATGAAATAAACAAAGATGTTTTTTCAATAAAATTATTAAAATTATTTGTACTATTTTCGATCCCTCTTATTGTTATATTAGTTCCTTTTATTAATTGATTTAATCTAGATAAATTTATTTTTTTATCAGATGGTATAAATTTAATCTTATGTTTCACTAATGATCCAGGTATAACTAATCCAGATTCATTTAGAGCTTTATTTGTTATAAGTAACCTAGATCCAAATGTTGCAAATGAAAGCATTCTGTCTGGCTCTTTTTCAATTAAACCATTAATTTTGATACTAATATTTCCAAGGTACAGTAAGTCTCCAATATCAATATCTAATTGTTTCTTTAAAGATTTATCTATTAAAACACCGTGTACACCCTCACTATCAATTAAAAGTTCTTCCAATGATAGATTTGGTAATGTTTCAGCGTTTCCTATTAAAGGCCAATTTGAATCAACGGCTTTTAATTCTACAAGTCGACGCTTTATTTGAGAGTTCTCATTGGAAGCTAGCATGGTTCTTAACTCGACAATTTGTGAGGTCTGTCCATTAACTTTTAACCATTCTATTATGTTTTGAGGAAATGCTTGATAAGTGGTAGATAATTCAAATTTACCTCCAATGAGCTCAGTACGTTTTTTATTAATTTCAGACTTAAGGTTTTCAGATAAACTTCCTACAGCTGAAATTATAAAAACACCTAAAAATATTGAAGTGATAACGATTTTAAATTCATTAAAAGATCCTCTTAGTTCTCTTAATGACAGTTTAAAAAAAATGTAGTTGTTTAATAATAGTAAGTTTAAATTAGACATGTTAAATAATTAAACCATTGTCTAATTCTATTTTTGTATCGCATAGGTTTGCTAGAGATAAATCATGAGTAACAAGAATTAAGGTAGAACCAAAATCTTTTTGAAGTTTAAAGATTAATTTTATAACCTCTTCACTATTTTTTTTATCTAAATTTCCAGTAGGTTCATCAGCAATCAAAATTTCTGGTGACGATACCAAAGATCTTGCAATTGCTACTCTTTGCTGTTCTCCACCTGATAATTGATGAGGGTAGTGGTTAAGTCTATTTATTAGTCCAACAGATTTTAATAATTCAGCACCTTTTTTATTATCATAAAATTTTCCAGAAATTTCATTTGGCAAGTTTACATTTTCTAAAGCCGTCATTGAAGGGAGCAAATTAAAAGATTGAAAAATTACACCCACATGATTTGCTCTATATGTTGCCAAATCATCTTCTTTAAGTTTATGCAATGGTTCGTTTTTAAAAAGAATTTGGCCTTTAGTAATAACTTCTAAACCAGCAATTGTCATTGCTAATGTTGACTTTCCAGCCCCACTTTGTCCCATAATACTAATGCTAGTTTTTTCAAATATTTTTAAATTAATGCCTTTTAAAATATGAACAATTTCAGCATTACTTCTTAAGTGTACATGTATATCATGTAACTCAATAATTTTTTTATTTTTTATATTCATAAATTTATTTTACTTAACACGGTATTATTTTCTGATTGAATTTTTTGTAGATATAATCATTTAAAAGGTTATTAATTAAATATGAACTATATAATAAAACTAATCTTTACAATAATTTTCTTTTTATCTTTCTCTATAGCGATAGCTCATGCGAAATCTTTAAACGTAATAGTGTTAGGTGATAGTTTAGTAGCTGGTTACGGGTTATTAAAAAATGATGGCTTTGTTAACCAATTACAAAACAAAATAAATTCTAATAATATGAAGTTAAACTTAGTAAACGGGGGTGTGTCTGGAGAAACCTCATCAGGATTATTGAACAGATTGGAATGGGTTTTAGAAGAACAGTTTGATGGTGTTATTGTTTCTATTGGTGCTAATGACACGCTTAGAGGGATTAACCCTGAATTAACATTTCAAAATATAAATAATATTTTAAATTATTTAAAAAAAAATAAAATACCTTCAATGTTAATTGGTATGAAAGCTCCTAATAATCTTGGTAAGGATTATGTGAGTGAGTTTAACAAAATTTATCCAAATTTGGCTAAAATTTACAGAGTTTCCTTTTATCCTTTTTTTTTAAAAGATGTAGCTTTGGTTCCTTCATTAAATCAAGATGATATGATACATCCTAATAAAAAAGGTATTAAAAAAATTGTTGAAAATATTTATCCCTATTTCATAGACTTTTACAAGACCTTTAAGGATAATTAAGGCTTCTATATTATAATGTTAATTATTTTATATTGACGCTAATTGAGCCTAATTTGCCATAATCAGCTTTTATAGTATCACCTATTTTAATTGGAATTGGTTTAGCGCACGTTCCAGTTGAAACAATCATGCCTTTATCTAAAGTAATGTTGTTCTTTGATAATTCATTTACTAACCAAGTTAAGGCAATTCTAGGGTCTCCTAAAACATTTGATCCAACTCCTTGATGATGAACATTATTTGAATTAGATATTACAACTTTGTGTTCAGACAAATCTATCATTCTCCAATTATTTTGATTTGGTGGCGCAATTACAAATTGATGGGCACATGCATTGTCAGCTATCAAGTTAAACTCACCTATTGAAGAAAAATTTTTAAAACGAGAATCTGGTAATTCAATAGAAAGATGCAACGTGTCAACTGCCTCCATGACTTCTTCAAGATAATATTCAATCTTTTTAGGTTCTAATGTTTTACCTATTTTGAAAGCAAATTCTGGCTCAGCTACTGCCATTTTATTGTGTCCGAAATCTATTTCATCGTTAGGTTGGAATACTTTATCTTTTAAAATTCTACCAGCTAGTGGACCTGATACACCTATATGTTTTTGACCTTCAAGGCTAGTGGCAGCAATTTTCCATCCAATAACACTCATATTACTGTAATATTCTAGATTTTTTTGAATTTCATATGCTTCTTTTCGTGATTTTGGTGAAATATTTCTAGGAAAATCATTTATTTTATTACCACTTTCCCAAGAATCCCAAATTAATCTTGCTGCTTTCATAAAAATCTTCTTTCAATTAAAACTATTTAAAAGTTTGTTTTTAAAACCATACTTTGGTTAAGTTAACTTAGTTTTTTCCCAAACAGTTATGTCTTGAGCAATTGGAGGTAAAGAGGTTTGTCCTAACATTTCAGCAATTATACCCCTATGATATCCACCATGCATTACTAGATGAGTTATTATCATTGACCTACTAATGTTGACACTATTCCCTCCTATTAATTCACATTCTACAGTCTCTTCTAATTCTGTTGACGACAAATTAATTGTATATTTCTTTATTATTTCTTCCTCATTCTTTTTAGCTCGCCAAAGTTCTTCCATGTTTTCAAATAATATAGTCTGCAAATTATTAAAAGAATGCTTTTCTTCTTTCATGTTGGCTAACCAAACTTTATCGATGACTAATAAATGATTCAGAGAATTGCGAATGCTATTCATAAATGATTGATGCTGTTTTTGAATTTCATCAATAGGAAGTTTTATTATAACTTTAAAAAATTCATCATTAGCCCAGCTATTATAATCCAATAAATTAAGTAAATAAGCTTGATTATGCATTAATTTTTTTTCCATATAAAATACCTTATTTAGAGTAATAATTTATTTTTTATTATTTAAATTATTAAAAAGGAATTTGAATAGACTATTTTTGTTGTTATTTTGAATATTCCATCTCTTTTTTAAAAGCCTATAGATTATCACGCATCCAAGACCCATTAAAAGATATAAATATGCTGTCAGATTTTCCATTTATCAATCTATAAATTTAATTATTACTTAAATAACTTCATATTTTAAATAAAAGAAGTCAAGTTATCTCCTGAAATCCTAATAATGTGGCGGGGTTTCATTCGAACTTTCTAAAGATTCTACATTATTATATTGTGAATTTTGAATCTCAAACTTTAGTTTTTTTATATTAGACTTAAGTTCTAATATTTCTTTTTGTTGATTATATATTTCTTGACTCATGTTTAACATATCATTTTGAATGAGAGTGATTTTTTCTTCAATATTCTTTATTTTTAGGTCCATTTTAATACCTTTGGTAATGCTAAAATTATTTTAAAGATTTTGAAATCTTAATATGAAATTATTTAAATTATATGATACAAAAGCAAAATGAAAGTAATAGTAGGCATATTTTTATTTTTTTGTGTATTAAACATTGCTATGTACTCAATGTCTTTTTTTGGCTAAATTAACTAACCAAGTTGATCTTAATATACATAATACTAATCAAATATTAGTATTTAGTTAACTTGATAAAGGTGGACATTTTCCTTCTGACCTTAAATTTTCAAAAGCTTTTAGCGTATGTTCAATCCCATTTTGAACAGAGACAGAAGCATATTCACCAATATGTTTTCTTAACGGAAAGTCATCTAAATCTGGTGGAAACGGCAATGATTGTCCCTCACAAGTAACAGATGATTTGGGCTTTAACTCTTTTATTAACCTCAATCCATTTTCTATTGTTTCACAGCTTCCATTGAGATTAAAAACATGCGATCCAACCATATCGTTGCTTACTGATGTAATAAAAGCTGAAGCCGCTTCTCCTGCATATAACCAGCTATATTTTCCAGTATAGGGTATCTTATAACTCTTATCTAAAGCGGCAGCTTGAATTGCCATTGTATTTTTAGAACTCATTCCTTGATCTCTTGCTAATCCATAAACAATATTTGGTCTGATTCCTATTGATGGAACATTCCAATCAGCCCAATAAACAAAAGCCGTATGTTCATTAGCTAATTTATAAGCTCCATATAGAGTTTCTTTCCATGGACCTTTTGGAGGCATTCCAAGTGCAGCTACTGATGAAGCGTAAACTGTTCTTTTTATATTTGTATCTTTGGCTATTTCTAAAATATTTATTGTCCCTTCAACATTTACTCTGGCTCCTAGAGCAGGGTTAGCCGCACAAAAAGGAACTTGAAGACCTGCCAAATGAATAATTGCGCTTGGTTGATAGCTAAGTATTATTTTTTTTAAAGAACTCAAATCTGTTATATCACATTTGTACCACTTAATTTTAGATGCTTCTTTACCTAAAAGTAATTCCAATCTATTTCTTTCTTCTGACAAATCAATTGCAACACAAGGAATATTTGATCTATGCAGAATTGCTAATATCCAGCTCCCTATACACCCACCTGCACCAGTAACAATAATAGGATCGTTGAATTGATTATCATTAATCAAGAAATCATTTGTTAGAAAATCTAAATTCATAATTTATCCTCTTCAAAAAATAATAATTAATACTATATAACATTTCTTACAAATTTATTTACATCTGAAGCTAATTCTTTAGGTTTCTCCATTGCAGCAAAGTGTCCTCCAGAATTATGTTTTTCCCAAAGTAAAATGTTTTTATAAAATTGTGAGGCAAGACTAATAGGAGGAGAAAAAATTTCTTTTGGAAATTCACTATAACCCATTGGAACCATAATAGGATTATTAATATCTATTGGCCAATCAGATCTATGACGAGCATAGTAAGGCCAAAAAGAAGCTCCAATACAACCAGTTATCCAGTATAAAGAAATATTTGCAAGCATTGTATCTATATTTATATAAGAAAATAATGAACCTTTATTATCTGTCCATGTATAAAATTTTTCACTTATATATGAACATAAAGCAACAGGCGAAGCGTTTAAAGCATGTGCTAAAGTAAAAGGTTTTGTTCCTTGCATTTGTTGGTAACCAGTTTCATATTTCATGAAATATCTAAGCTTTTCATAATAATTTTCTTCTTCAATGTTGTTAGGTTTTTTATTCAAACCTCTTGGTAAAGGTAATAAATTTAAATGAATTCCCATAATTTCTTTTGGTACATTGACAGCCATTATAGAAGCAATAAAAGAACCTAAATCACCTCCTTGAATAAAATATTTTTGATAACCAAGAGTTTTCATTAACTTAATGAAATGTTTAGAAATCTCGTTTAAATCAAGAGGTTTTTGTTTTGGAGAAAAAGAAAAACCGACATTTGGTAAAGAAGGTATTATAAGATCAAAAGCAAGATGGTCTTTTAAGTTGTTTTTGTCAGGACTTGTTAATAGAGGAATTAAGTCATTAAATTCGAATATTGAACCTGGCCAACCATGAATTAATAATAAAGGTATAGCGTTTTTATGATTAGATTTTATGTGTAAAAAATGTGTTTTTACATTATCATATTGAAATAAATATTGATTAAATTTGTTGAGCTTTTCTTCTTCGTTAGTCCATGAAAATTTATTTTTCCAATAATCTAAAATATAAGAAAGATCATCAAAAGATATACCTGCCTGATTATTATAATCAGGAGCCCAATTTATAATTCTGTTTTTAGAGATTTGGTTATTTAAGTCATAAATAACTTTAGAATCTATTTTACAAATAAATTTTTCCATCCCCATTAACACCTTTAATTTGAAATTTATTAAATGCTATAAATTATCAAGCAGTCAACAAATAATTAAGTCATGATTAAATTCTGAATAAAGCTCTCAAAAATATTAATGATTAATTATAACAACAAAAAACATTATTTTTATTATTTGAATAATAACAAAATTGGTCGAACTAATTAAAAAATTGAAAATTAATTTTAAGTAATTTTTAAAGTGTTATATATATATATTTATGAAAAAACTAATCGTCAAAATATTTATATTTTTAAATCTAATTTTGTTTATAAATTTCTCATCATTAGCTGAAACATTTGTATACTCTGGAGGTTGTTTTTGGTGTACAGAAGCTGACATGGAAAAATTGGAAGGTGTATCAGAGGTTGTAAGTGGCTTCACAGCTGGAACAACAAAAAACCCTAAGTATATTCAAGGTCAATGGGGAGATCACCGAGAAGCTGCTTTGGTAATTTATGATCCCCAAAAAATTAATTTTAAAGATCTTGTTATTCACGTTTATAAGACAATAGATTACGAGGATAATGAAGGTCAGTTTTGTGATAGAGGAAGGTCTTATACTCCAGCAATTTATTATAAAACAAATGAAGAAAAACAAACTATTTTATCTGTAACACCTAAATCATCTATTGTGCCTATTGAAAAAGAAAGTAAATTTTACCCTGTTAGGTTAGAACATCAAGATTATTACAAGAAACAGACTTATAAATATGAATATTATAGATTTTTATGCAGACGAGATAAGAGAATTGAAGAATTAAATAATTAAAATGATTATATCTTTGCTGTATTTCTTAACCCCCTAGGGTCAACCCAGCCAATTAACCCATCATCTCTTTTATAAATCATGTTTAATCCGCTATGTTTTTTATTACGAAACATTAATGCCGAAATATTACCTAATTTCATTTTATTCAAAGCGTCATTAACAGACAGCTCTTCAACTTCAGTATTTAATTCTGCAAATATCATTGGTTCATTATCTATTGGGTTATCTTGCTTAGGATTGATTAATTGAGGTTCTTTAATAATCTGAAAATGAGCTTCTAATGAACTTAACTTTTCTAAATTTTCATTATTTTTAAAACTTTTTAGTTTTCTTTTATATCTTCTTAATTGTTTTGATATTTTTTCAATTGTTTCATTAAAAGCTAACTTTGCAGTCTGTCCATTAGACTGAGCTGTAAATTCCATTTTTTTGTTGATATGAACTATTACAATTATATAAAATAATTTGTTTTTCTTTGAAACACTTACTATTGAAGAAATGGGGTTTTCGAAATATTTATGAATGGTTTGTTTTAAGCTTGTCTCTACATATCTGGAAAAAGTTTCACCTACCTTAACTTGCTTCCCAAATATTTTAAAATTCATAAAAATCCTCCAAATATCATATTTTTATTACAGATCGATAGAACATATTTGTCAATAATTTTATTGATAAAAATTACAAAATTAAATTAATATATAATTTATAATATACTCTTTACTCTTACATTATATCTAAGGTTAAAATGTCTGTTTACTTAATTATTAAATCTGAAACTAGTTTGGTTGATAATAAACAATTTGATGATTGGTACAGTCATGAACACTTAAAAGAAGCTAAGGAAGACTTTGGAGCTATTAGTGCAAAAAGAGGCTGGATAACAAATAGTGATCTTCACGTAGCTATTTATGAATTTCAAAATATTAAAATAGCTCAAAAAATATTGAAATCAAAAAAACTAAAATTATTAATTGAAAAGTTTGATAATAAGTGGGACAACAAAGTTAATAGAACAAGAGAAATAGTAGATATTATTCAAGAATATTAATTTTTTAAATTAAATAACATTTGAAATTTCTATTAAATTTAGATCCGGATCTCTGATATATATTGATTTAATAGCCCCATTTGCCCCTGTCTTTAGAACTGGCCCATCCTCAATATCAATATTATGTTTGGTAAAAATTAAAATCCATTCATCAAGAACTTTTTCACTAATAAAACAAATATCTAATGATCCTGGCATGGGTTTGTTTGCATGAGGCTTAAAAGGTTTTCCAGCTTCATGTAAATTAATTTTCTGGTTACCAAATTTCAATGATTTTCTTTTAGTAGTGTCTGATGTTGATACAAATTCAATTAATTCCATGTTTAATATATTTGAATAAAAATATATTGATTTATTTATATCTTTTACAGTCATAACAACATGGTCTATAAAAAGCGACATACTAGTTTTCCCTTCAATATTTTTCTTTATGATGTTATTTAATAATAATGATAGCAATAACAATTAACATGAAAGTTGTTTTTATGAATTCTATAAAAAAATATTTTTTTTTATTTTTGTTTGTAGGTTTGTTATCACCATCTCAATTAATAGCGAGTGATATATATCTTCCATCAGCAGGATTTTCTTGTAGTGATAATGATCATAAATTTCAATTTCTTTTTGATAGATCAAAAGATATGGACAACCCAAAAGTTTACAGAAGAATAGATGAAAAGTTTATATTTATTGGAAATCTTTTAGCTGAAAAACAAGGTGCATACGTCATATGGGAAGATAAAGATTTTTTTAAAACGACAGATTTTGCTTGGACATTTGATAAAGTAACCTCAAAGTTATCATCAATAGTTCTAAGCGTAGGACTTGGAATAGAAAATTTAGACAAAATTCCTAAACCTATGACATGCATGCAAAAAATATTTTATTATTAAAGCCTATTTTTTAAATTTTGATACATTTGCTTTGACTTAATAATTTATTAGTAATAGATAAATAATATTAACTTATTTAAATATGGACGCGTAGCTCAGCTGGATAGAGCAACTGCCTTCTAAGCAGTAGGTCAGAGGTTCGAATCCTCTCGCGTTCACCATTTAAATTATCTTGGAGTATTCTTTAATGTTTGGTTTAGGTTTTATAAAAGGTACCGCTTTAGGTTTAACTGGAGGATTATTAATTGGTCTGGCTATTAAAGAAGCTTGTAAACAAATAAACAAAAGAAAAGATAAAAATATAAATCAAAACTCTGAAGATGATAACAATTCTGAAGAAGATTTATCTAATAACTAATATTAGAACTTATATATTTTACACCTAATTTTTTTTCCAATTTTTGTACCATTCTTTAAATAATAAATATTGTTTTTTTGCATACATCATCTGACTTTTACTTAATTTATCTGTTGGATTAAAATGTAAATTATAGGCTCTTTCTCCATTTAGAACCATTAAATATTTGTAATAAAGAACTAAGTCAGGTCCTTCGTCATATGATGATAGAATACCCAATGCTTCTTCAAGCTCTTTGGCTTTTAATCTAGAAGTTGCATCTCCATCAGCTGCCTTTTCACAAAGATTTATTAAATGCAAAACTTCTTTTGGAAAAGCATTACCAACTCCAGTAATGGCTCCAACTGCACCACAATTGACATATCCATGATAGACAGTCGTATCAACTCCAATCATTAAGGATATATTTTCATCTTTAGATGTGATATTTTCTGCAGCATACGTTAAATCAGCGGTTCCACCAAATTCTTTAAAGCCTACAAGATTAGGGAATTGATTTCTAAGATCAAAAAAAAGATCGGCCCTGGTTGAAAATCCATAATAATGACTATTATAAATTACCGCAGGAATGTTCGGAGCAGCACTTAAAATAGAAGCAAAGTGTGATCTTTGAGCCGATAAGGAAGGGCCACGTGAGAGAACTCTTGGAATAACCATTAAACCAAGTGCGCCAGTATCTTGCGCATGTTTAGCATGTGCTGTTGCTTTTTTAGAATTTATAGCGCCAGTACCTACTATAGTCGGAATACCAGCACTTACTAATCTAGACACACCTTCTTGTCTTTCTTCATCAGAAAGAAGTGGCCAATCTCCCATTGAACCGCAATAGACTACAGCTGACATCCCTTCAGCAATTAATTCTTTAGCTTTAACTACAAGTAGATCAAAGTTAGGAGTGTAATCTTCATTACAAGGAGTCATTAGTGCAGGCATACAACCTTTAAAAACGTTATTCATATCTAAATTCCTCTTCATTACAAAAGATTTATAAGTTCTTTACAGCAATAAATTTATAAAATTTTATCCATTAATCGAGTATCCACCATCGACAGGTATGGCTGTTCCTGAAACATAATTTGATCCATTGCTAGATAAAAATACAGCAATACCACCTAAATCTTCTGGTTCTCCCCATCGACCAACTGGAGTCCTTTCTTCAACTCTAGCTTGTAATTCAGGTATATCAATTCTTGCCTGCCTTGTTAGCGTAGTATCTATATAACCGGGTAAAACTGCATTGACTTGGATGTTATCTTTAGCCCAAGCATTTGCTAGGCTCTTAGTTAATTGAACAACGCCACCTTTACTTGCTGAATATGCACTACCTAGCGGAGCTCCAAACAAAGAATGCATTGAACCAATATTAATTATTTTACCGCCATCAACTGCTTTAAAGTGTCTAAAACAAGCTTTAGAACAGGTAAACATACTTATTAAGTTTGTATCTATAATAGATTTCCATTCCTGTAATTCATATTCCTCAGGTCTTTTTCTTATATTTGTTCCTGCATTATTAACTAAAATATTTAACTTACCAAAGTGAGCTACTGTATTCTCGATTAACTTGTTGCAAGATACCTCGTCAACAACATCAACAATTAATGAAGTAGAATCTATATCTAACGACTGTAATATTTTTATGGATTGATCATTTTTTTCTTGGTTTCTACCGGCAACAACAATTTTTGCCCCAGCTTCACCTAATGCTTTCGCCATTGCCAAACCAATACCACCATTTCCTCCAGTAACAAGAGCTACTTTTCCTGTTAAATCAAAAAGTTTCATTTTTAAAAATCCTTTCTTATTTACCAATTTTCTTTTGAGGTTCTTACGTCTAGTTCAAAAGTCCACGCATTCTTATTCTGATTATAAAGAAACATATATGCGTCTGTTACGCTTTCAATATCAATTAATTTTCCATCTTTTACTCTTTGATCAAAATCAGAAAGCCTTTGTTTAATTCTTTCGCCTGCAAGGCCTCCGTCAACTATTACATGACCAACATGAATTCCATCTTCAGCATATTCTTTTGCAATGGCTTGGGCTAAATTTCTTAATGCTCCTTTTGCTGAATTAAATGCTCCAAAATTTGACTTACCTCTTAAAGAGGCACTGGCGCCAGTGAAAATAAGAGTCCCAGCTGTTTTCTCTTTCAAGAAGGTTTTTATAACCTCTTTTGCAAACAGAAATCCGCCAAAGCAACCAGTTTCCCAACTTTCTTTAAAATAAGAAGCATCCATATCAATTATTTTACCTGGTCTATTATTACCAACATTATAAATTGCAAAGTTTAACCCACTACCTACAGACTTCATCATCTCTTTAATGTGTACTTCATTAGTTGTGTCAATTACTAAAGATTTAGCCTTGTTTCCATCCTCTATTATATTATTGACAACTAAATCCAAATTACCTTTAGTTCTACCCGCCACAAAGACTTCAAAGTTATTATTAGCAATTTTTTTACATAATTTTGCCCCAAGACCATTTAATGGACCAACACCGATAACTAAAGCTTTTTTCATAATTTTCTTATCCTCTATTTTTAGTCAACATAAGAATTAATCCTATTTAAAATATTACCTAACCTTATCTTGAGATCTAATAACTGATTTTTTAAATTATTGTTTTCTTTTTTTAATGTTTTTATCTTGTTCTTTAACAACATATTATTCAAATCTTTATTACTTGATTTATTGTTTGACTTATCTGCTTTACAAGAATTATAAATCGTAATTTCTTTTGCTGAAGTCCCTTTCAAAACACATTCATGAGACATGCTTGCATTGGAGACTAGGATGAAAAATAAAAAATAAAAAATCTTCATAATATTGCTTCTTTTAAATTAAATTAATATCGTATAATTACATATTAGCTATATAATAAACAAGAGGTAAAAATGTACGCTAGAATAGCTGAATTTCAATCAAGCTCTAAAGTAAATTGTGATATGTTAGTCGCTTTCTTTCAAAATGTTATGATTCCAAGAAATATTAAAAATGGTCAATTGAGTTGTGAAATATATAGAGTATCTGAAACAACTGGTTTTGTAATATCTTCTTTTAAAAATAAAAATGATGCAAACAAGATAATGCAAATCATGTCTGAAGAATTAAACGAAGTTAAAGGAAATACTAGGATCAAGCTTCTTGAAGGTGAAAGAGTTTTAAGAGTAGATCAATAAATTGACCTTTATTCAAAATAAATTTCTAAAACATTATGTTGGTTATGACTCAATTTTTAATGAAATTGATAAAGCATGCTCTGTAAACCTTGAAAACAATATAGCATTTGATGTCATAAAATATGATGTAAATAAATATCAAATTAAAATAGCTTTAGCGGGGGTGTTATCAAATCAAATCTCAATTAACGCTACAAATAACCTTCTTATAATTAATGTGTCAGAAAGAGAAAATAAACGAAAATCAGATTATATTCATAAGGGCATTCGAAATAATGTAATCCAGCAAATTTTTCAATTAGAACAGACCATTGAAGTTAAAGAAGCCGAGTTAAATAACGGGATACTTAAAATAGATCTTTTCAAAAAAGATATAAATAACAAAATGAAGAGATATATACAAATTTTAGAAGAATAATCGCCCAATGATTTTGTAATTTACTAATTTGTAATATATAATGAGTAAAATTAAGGAATTAAGGAAAATTAATAATGAATCATATGATTGATACAAATGAATTAAAAAGCCAAATAACTGAAGAAGAATGGAAGTTGCGATTAGATTTAGCTGCAACATATAGACTTATAGCTCTTTATGGTTGGGATGACTTAATTTACACTCATGTTTCATTAAGAATACCTGGTCCAGAACATCATTTCCTTATTAATCCATATGGATTAATGTTTGATGAAATAACCGCCTCAAGCTTGGTTAAAATTGATCTTAATGGGAATGCTGTGATAGATACTCCATATGAGGTTAATCCAGCTGGCTTTACTATTCACAGCGCAATCCATTCTGCACGTGATGATGCACAATGTGTACTTCATCTTCATACTAATGACGGAGTTGCAGTATCAATCCAAAAAGATGGCTTGTTACCAATTAGCCAAACATCTATGTTAATTCATCCCCATGTTGCATATCATGATTATGAGGGACTTGCTCTCGATCATAGTGAACGAGAAAGATTAGTAGCTGATATAGGTGATAAAAATCTTTATATACTTCGAAACCACGGAACCTTATCTGTAGGTCAAACCTGTGGAATAGCTTTTATGGGGATATATTTCCTTGAAAGAGCTTGCACTGCTCAAATAAGAGCACAAGCTGCTGGAAATATTAATTTACCCTCTAAAGAAGCTATAAAAACTACTCAAGATCAATCTATTGGAATGTTTGATATAGGTAGAGATAGATTAGCATGGCCTGCATTACTAAGAAAACTTGATAGACAATCACCTGACTATAAGAACTAAAAGGCTGATTTAGCTCCACCTGATTTTTGAGTTGTAAAAATAGAACCATAGTCTGGCGCTGGCGGAAGTGGTAGTACTACAGGAACACTCTCCATTCTTGGTTGATAGCTTACATTTCCACAAAGCATTTGTCTTTCCATTTGGTTACATAAATCAATAGGGTTTGTGTTATTTAAATAAGCTCCAACACCAACCAAAGGCCACGCATCAGCAGAATTACATTCATAAAAAAGCATTAATCTATCCTTATTACTATTATTAGGTGCAGAACCATGAAGTGTTCTAGCATGATGAATAGTCATTGATCTGGCTTTGCCTGTTAAAGTAACAGCTTTTGATATATCAAAATTTTTATCATTAGGGTCAATTGCTCCACAAAAAACACCATTATTATTATGACTTAAAACAGGACCTTTATGACTTTTAGGTATAACCATTAAAGGTCCATTATCAAGATCGACATCATTTATCATAAGCCCTAAAGCAAGCACATTGTCATTTGTATGAGGGTAAAAAGCCCAATCTTGATGCCATTCTACAGCAGCACCTCCACCAGGAGCTTTTGTATTCAATTTACTAGTTTTTAAAGATATATCTTTCCCAAGCAGGTCAATGAGTATATTTTCTATCTTAGATTCTTTTAGAATATCCCAAAAAAATGGTGTATGTTGATGAGGTTGCTTAACCCGTTTTAATCTTGGGTTATTTGCAGAATGGCCTTCTTCTAAATCAAATATATTATCATTTTCTTTTATAGCTTTAGATTTTTCAAAGAAATCATCTACAATCTTAAGCATTGCACTCAGTTGATCTTCTGAAATTACATCTTCAACTAATACGTAACCTTCATTATTATAAAATTCAATCTGATCATTGGATAAAATCATTAACATCTCCTTAAACAATGATTAAACATGTATATAATTGTTTTAAGATCTAAACATTTATATGTTAATCGAATAACTGTGAAGAGCAACAAATAATGAAAAATAATCTAATAGATTTAGACAGTCGTGAAGCCTGGTTTAGGCTAATAATAATTTTTACAATGAGTATAATTGGAACCGCTGGTATGTGGTCAGTAGTTATCATTATGCCAACTATTCAGAATGAATTTGATCTTGATAGAGCAGCTTCAACTTATCCTTATGTAGCTACAATGTTTGGTTATGGGGTTGGTAACGTTATCATAGGTAGGATGCTGGATAAAATCGGGATTAAAAAGCCTATTATTTTTGCTTTAATTTTGTTGATTTTCTCATATTTACTATCAACATTAGCAAACAACATTTTATGGCTTTCATTTGTTCAATTTTTTTTAGGTTTCTCTGCAGCAGCTTTTTTTGGGCCTATGATGGCAGATATATCGCAGTTCTTTTATAAAAGGAAAGGGCTAGCGGTTTCTCTAGTAGCAAGTGGACAGCATTTGTGTGGTGCAATTTGGCCTTTTTTAATTAAAGATTTCCTTTTAGACGGAGAATGGAGGCATGCTCATCTTTTCATTGCATTAGTTTGTAGTATAATCATACCCATTTTGTTTCTTTTAATTGGTAATAAAAAACCATTTTTAAATAAAAATACCGACCAAATAGCGCCAAAACTTAATGTGAATTCAAGCTTGAAATTATCAATCAGTAATAAAAATATTCAGATTTTACTTATGTTTGCAGGTGTTTTTTGCTGTGTTGCAATGTCAATGCCGCAAGTTCATATTGTACCATTATGTATTGATAACGGATTTGGTTTAGCAGTCGGGACTGAAATTTTATCTTATATGTTATTTGCAGCTGTAATGAGCAGAGTTATATTTGGTTATTTATCTGATAAATTAGGACCAATTCAAACTTTGATTTTATGTTCAACTCTCCAAGCAGTTTCACTTTCACTGTTTTTACCTTTTGATAGCCAAATGTCGCTTTATATAGTTGCTATATTTTTTGGACTGTCCCAAGGAGGCATAGTACCTATATATGCTGTTATAATTAGTAAATTTCTACCTGCAAATGAAGTTGCTGAGAGAGTTGGGCTTCTTATCTTCGCTACAATAATTGGTATGTCATTAGGTGGCTGGCTTTCTGGAGAAATTTATGATTATACAAATTCATATAGATTAGCGTTTTTAAATGGAATTTTTTGGAATATAATTAATCTTGGCATGATGATTTATCTATATTTATTATATAAACAATCATTGAAAAAATTGGTGATAGAATGAAATTAGAAGATACTATGCATTTTTTATGGAATAAATACTTAGAAACTAAAGATATGGAATATTTAGCTGAAGCATGTGAAAAAGCCCCTTTTTTTGGACAAGAAGATATGGGTAAAGAAATAGCTACAATTTTAAGAAATTATAAAAAATGATTGAAGCTAAATCAATTTTAGATTTCTGGTTTATAGAATCTTCACCTAAAATGTGGTTCAAAAAAAATGACGAATTTGACGCTTTAATTAGAAAAAGATTTCTTAATTCAATAAAAAAATCGTTAAAAACAAACATTGACGATGTAAATATTGCTTTAGATACTTATCTTTCTCTTATTATTTTGTTGGATCAGTTTACAAGAAATGTTTTTAGAAATAGCTCTAAATCTTTTGAAGGAGACAATAAAGCTATCAAATTGACTAAGATTGCTATTGATAACAATTTCATCAAAGGATCAAATCATTATTATAATATTTTTTTTTTAATGCCACTTATGCATAGTGAAAACATCCTAGATCATAAGTTAGGTTTACCACTTTTTAAAAAATTTACTAATGAGAACACATTTAAATTTGCTTTAAAACATAAAGACATTATTGATAAGTTTGATCGGTTTCCTCATAGAAATAATGTTTTAGGTAGAATTTCAACTAAATCAGAATTAGAGTTTTTAAAATTACCAGGTAGTAGGTTTTAATATTAAAATGGTTTCCATAATAAAGAATATAAAAATTGGTTCCCAACCCTCAATTTCGGTTGATTACATCGGTCAAGGTGAAATGGTTATTTTTCTGCATGGTATAGGAGGTAATAAGAAAAATTGGGAAGGTAATCTTCCATTTTTTTCAAAAAAATTCTTGTCAGTTGCATGGGATACACGCGGATATGGTGAAAGTGAAGACTATTCTGGAGATTTCATTTTTGAAGATATCTTAGACGACCTTAAAAGAGTTTTAGACTATTTCGATCGCGACAAAGCTCACATCGTTGGACTTTCAATGGGAGGACAAATTGCTACGCTTTTTTATGAAAAATATCCTAATTGTGTAAAGACGCTTACTTTATGCGACACTCATTTTGGTTTATCAAACTTAGACAAAAATGAGGTTAAAAAATTTATTAATTCAAGAAAAGAACCACTCTTAAATGGTAAAGAACCAAAGGATATAGCTCCTCTTGTAGCATCATCGTTGATAGGTGACATGGAAAACAAACCTGCATACGAAAAACTTGTTCATTCAATCTCACTTCTTCATAAAGAAAGTTATCTTAAAACAATTGATGCATCAATGAGGACTGAACATCGTCATATTTTCAAAAAAATAGATGTGCCAACATTAATTATGGTTGGGGAGCTTGATACTTTAACGCCTCCATCAATGTCTTTGGAAATAAAAAAAGAAATTAAAAACAGTAATATTATAATTATACCAAATGCTGGACATCTAATTAATATTGAAGAACCAGAATTTTTTAATAAAAACTTAATGAATTTTTTGGAGAATTAAATAATTTTTAATATTTTATTATATATCAGGTTAATAAAAGCCTGATTGCTAACCCTACTAATATTATTTGAAATATAAGAGTGAAAAAATTATTACTAATTTTATTTAAAAAAATTTGTCCAACCCTGCTTCCCAATAAAGTTGCAGGAATTATCATAAGAAAAGTTTCTATATATTCGTAGAAAGAAAATCCTATAAATGTAAAACCAATTATTTTTATTAAATTTCCAATTAGACCAAAATAACCTAAAGTACCTACGATAGATTTTTTTTCTTCTATACTTTGTCTAACTATAACAGCTAAAAGTGGTGCAATAACTCCAACTAAAATATTAAAAATACCTGTAAAAAAACCAACAAAGTAATAAATATTCGAAGAAATTTTGATTTTCTTAAAACTTTTTAAGTTTTGAAATCCAATAGCCAATAAAATAAATAAACCTATTAAATTTTTTATATAATCTTGATCAATACTTTGAAATATTTTGAGCCCTATATAAACACCTAAAGGTAACAATAAAGAAAATTTAAATATTATTTTCCAATTTACATATTTTCTTAATAACCATGTTCGTGTCATGTTAGAAGAAAGTTGGATTACACCATGAACTGGAATAGCCTCTGCTGGATTCATAAATTGAAGCATCGCTGCTAATAGAACTGTCCCACCTCCGGCTCCGGCGATTGATGTCATTAAAGCTGTAAAAAAAGATAATACAGTCAAAATAATATTTTCTGACATAGTTATTTCTAACATTTAGAGTATATCTTTTGATTGAATATTCATTTAAAGATTTTCAATTAATTAAGTTTTAATATTATTTAAAAAATTAGAATTATAAATAGTTATTACTAAATTTATTAAGGTTTGTCTTTTGAAAATAGAAATTAAAACTGTTATAAATTCAATTAATAATAACGAGGGTAACTTATGTGTTGATATATTTAAAAGAAATAATCAAACATTTGGATTTGAAGAATATAGAAGAGATCCTGAAACTAATTCTGGTTGGTACAAAATTGGATTTTATAGCAATAAAGTATTTAAAAATGATACTGAAGCTTTAAAGTATGCCAAGAAACAAATATCATGGTTAAAAAATAAAATATGAAAATTGTGAGTTTATTACCTGCGGCTACGGAAATTCTTTGTGATATGGGTTTGGCAGAATATATAAGTGCTGTAAGTCATGAGTGTGACTATCCTTCAGCAGTAAAGAATAAAATAAAAATCACTTCGAGTATAATTCCTAATAACACCAACCAAAATGCAATTAATAAATTGGTAAAAGAGGCTGTTAAAAATAATATTCCACTTTATGCAGTAGATAATGAACAACTTAATACAATTAATCCTGACTTAATAATCACTCAAGGATTATGTGATGTGTGTTCAATTTCTGAAGATAAAATACAAGCAACATTAAAAAATAACTTATGTACATTATCATCAAGCACAGAGGTTATTTCATTAAATGGCATTACTTTTGAAGAAATATGTCAAGATATTCTAGCAATTGGGAAAGCCGTAAAAAAAGAAGAAATAGCAAGAAAAATGATAAAAGAGGCTATTCTTACTAAGTATAAAATTACTAAAGAAAAAAATAGAGGTAGTTTACTCCTTCTCGAATGGATTGACCCTTACTTTAGTGCAGGTCATTGGATACCTGAACAAATTGAAATGGCCGGCTTTATCTCTTCAATTGGAAAAAAAGGTGAAAAATCAAAGCAGATTTCTGCTGAAGAAATAATTAAGAAAAATCCTGATTATATAGGACTAATTTGCTGTGGTTATAATCTTGAAGAAAACATTTTGTTTTCCCAAAAAATATTTCAGGATGAAAGAATAAATCATTTAAGTGCTATAAAAGAAGAAAGAGTATTTGCCTTCGACTCTAATTCTTATTTTAGTAGACCCTCACTCCGCATATTAGAGGGAGTAAAACAATTAAAAAAAGCAATTCTACAAAATGATAGAAGTTTTCACTGCAAAAGACTTTAAATTTTATAAATAACTGGAAATTCTTTTCCTGTTAATTTGTCACCAGTATTAAGTTTTACACTCTCAAAAGGTGGGGATCCCTTACCTTTTCTATCTACAAAAACGGCATCATCCCCAACTATTCTTGCAGAAAAAACTCTTCGTCTAGAATTTTTATTAACATTTTCAGATGCTCCATGTAATGTTCTAAAATCAAAGGCAACAGCGTCCCCTGCTTTGATATCCCAACTTAAAATCTTGTAATCTTTTCTATTAGAATTTATATCAGGAACATCCTCAGAATTATCATTTTCATATAAATCGTTTCCGTTAAATCTCTTTGGTTTATGTAAAACATTAGATAAATGTGATCCCGCAATACACTCAAGACAACCTTCTTTGGATATGTCATCCAAAGCTATCCAAAAACTCACAGACTGCGCACCATCAACACAATAATAAGGTTTATCTTGATGCCACGGAGTAACTATTGACGATCCTGGTTCTTTAACTAAAACATGATCATGAAAAAATTGTGATTGCTTTGATTTCATCAACTTTGAAGCATAAAACCCTAATTTTGATTTAAAAACAAAATCTTTAAACTCAGGAATTCTATCCCAATTAACTAAATCTTGAAAAAAAGGAGCTGTACCATCATCTGGGGTATAAGATCTCTCCCTTACACTAGGATTTTCTATTAGTTTATCTACGCCAATTCTTAATTTATCAAGCCAGTCAATAAACATTCCTTTACATAGAACAGCGCCATCTCTTGAAAAATCTTCTATTGTTTTGTTATCTATAAATTCCATCCCATTCCTTCACTGGTTCTAACTTACCATCTTTACCTAATTTTGGTCTGTTTTTAGTAAACGTATTTTCAGATCCAACAACTCCATAATCCATATATCCTAAACGCACTAAGGGGCGTGCGGCAGAAGCATTAAAAAGACCATCTTTTATAAATTTATCATTGATATAAATGCCAACGACTTGACCAAAAATAACATAATTTCCTGTGCCTTTATCTCTATCCACATTTGGGAGGTCTACAGTTTTCCAATGTTTACACTCAAGAGCAGCTGCTGCCTCTGAAACAAACGGAGCTGATACAAAATTACCAATTTTAGGATTTAAACCTGCTAACTTAAATTCATCAACTTCCGGCCCTGCTGGAACAGAACTGCCATTCATATGGTCAAACAACTCTTCAGTTGCAATCGATACAGTAAACTCACCAGTTTCTTCAATATTTTTAACAGAATCTTTAATGTCTACAGAAGAAAACATAACGTAGTGAGGTCTATCAGCAATAGCATTAAAGTAACTATAAGGAGCTAAATTATAATTACCGGTTTGAGAACAACTTCCTATCCAACCTATTGGTCTAGGTGCAACAATTGCTTTAAAGGGATCATGAGGTAAATTGTGATTGTTTTTAATAGTGTCATAATGCATTCTTGTGTCCAATCGGATTCATAATTGATCTCTAAAAATAAACAATATTAATGAAAAGTATAGGATATTTTTTTAGAATGGATGTATCTTATAAATCAACAAATAAATACGGTGCATTATGAAAAATCAGACAATAAATACAATTGGGTTTATTGGGTTAGGCGTCATGGGAAACTCCATGTGCAAAAACTTACTCCAAAACAAAAATTGGTCAATTATGGTTAACGACATAAACAAAAACAAAGAAGAAGATTTACATAACCATGGAGCAATTATTGCGTCTGATATTGAAGATCTTTTTGATAAATCTGATGTGATTATAACGTGTCTTCCTGGAGGAAGTTTTGTTTATGAAATGTACTTTGGTAAACAGAACATGATATCTTTTATAAAACCAAATCAATACATTGTAGATATGTCAACTTCTCAACCAGATCTAATGGTTAAATTAAATGTTGACATCAAAAAGAAAAATTCTTTTTTTGCTGATGCTCCTATAGGAAAAACAAGGCAAGCTGCTATAGACGGAACACTTGCTATAATGGTTGGATCAGATTTAGATACTTTTAAACATTTAGTACCTATTTTTAATTTAATGGGAGAAGATATTATGCATTGCGGAGATGTAGGGTCTGGTCAATTAACTAAAATAATGAATAATATGATACTTTTCGAAACAGTAGTTGCACTTAGTGAAGCTGCTAATATTGCAGAAAAATATGGTATGAACGTTGGTAAATTATTTAATAATATAACTAAATGTTCTGGAGACAGCTTTGCACTTAAAAACCATGGGATCAAAAGTATTGCAAAAGATCACTTCCCTTCCCCAGCTTTTTCTTCTGAATATGCGTTAAAAGATTTATCTTACGCCTTAGAGCTTGGAAATAAATTAAAGATAAAATTACCTGGTGCCGAAACAGCAAAAAAACTGCTTCAGACAAGTATAGAACAAGGTGACAAAGATTTGTATTTTCCAGTAATTAAAAAATATTTAAAGTAGATTTACCCTCTACCAACAAAAGGCATTTTATTTGCCATAACTGTCATATTTAATACATTTACTGTAACGGGTAGTTTAGCCATATATAATACTGCCTCTGCAATATGAATTGAGTCTATGACTGGTTCAACACTCATTTCACCAGTCGCTTGAGGCACACCTTCTTTCATTCTAGCTGTCATAGGAGTCTCTGCATTACCTATATCAATTTGACTACATGCAATATCATACTTTCTACCATCTAAAGAAATTGTTTTAGTCATTCCTGTAACTGCATGCTTAGTAGCTGTATAAGGAATAGAACCAGGTCTAGGGGTAGCAGATGACACACTCCCATTATTAATAATTCTACCACCTTGAGGAGTTTGTTTTCTCATTAAAGCAAATGCATATTTTGCACATAAAAACATTCCATTAAGGTTTATATCAACTACACTCTTCCAATTTTCAAATGGCATTTCATCAATTGATTGTGCAGGAACACCTATGCCTGCATTATTGAATAAGATGTCAATTCTAGCGTGTTTTTCTTCTATAATTTTGAATGAATTTTCAACAGCTTTTGGATCGCTGACGTCACATTGTAATATTTCCGTCTGTCCAGAACATAATTCCTGAGTTTCAATCAATTTATCTTTACGTCTTCCTACTAAATAAACAATAATACCTTCTTTTGATAGGACTTCCGAAACTCTTCTACCAACACCAGTTCCTGCTCCAGTAACCATTGCAATTTTTGACATTTGTAATTTCCTCTTACTTAAACACTAGCTATTTTCATTAACATGTATAATACTATAATAACATTTACTACCAAAAAAAATACTACTTAGAATAAAATATTATGACCAAAAAAGTATATATAGGATGTGGTGCAGGGTTTTCTGGTGATAGATTTGACGCGTCCATTCCAATCGTTAAAGAATTTAAAAAAATAACAGCACCAAAATATTTAATGTTTGAAGTACTTGCTGAAAGAACTTTAGCAATTGCCCAGCAATTTAGAATCAAAAATCCAGAAGAAGGATATTCTCCGTTTTTGGATTCATACATAACACCTATATTAGACGATTGTCTTGAAAACAATATCAAGATTATATCAAATATTGGTGCTGCAAATCCACTGGGTGCTGCCAAAAGAATACTTGAAATTGCAAAAAAACAAAATATCAGGCCTCCTAAAATTGGAGTTATTATAGGTGATGACTTATTAGAGTACATGTCCAATGATGAAATATTAAGTAGTCCTACTGTTGAAGGGTTAGACTTTTCTAACAATAAAATAACTGCCGCCAATGTATATCTTGGCGCTCAACCAATAGCAGACGCATTAGAAAAAAATGTAGATATAGTTGTGGTTGGTAGAACAGTTGATAGCGCGCTAGCTTTAGGTCCTTTGTTATATGAGTTTAAATGGAAAGCAAATGAACTTAACTTAATTGGATCTGGAACTATATGTGGCCATCTTTTAGAATGTGGTGCTCAAGTTACAGGCGCCTACTTTGCTGATCCAGGCTTTAAAGATGTTCCTGATCTTGCGAATGTTGGTTTTCCAATAGCAGAGTTTAGTGAAGATGGATCATTTGTAATAACTAAACCTGAAGGAACAGGAGGTTTAGTTAGCAAAGCCACAGTAACAGAACAGTTATTATATGAGACACATGATCCGTCTAGTTATTTAGTACCTGATGTAACCGCTGACATGACTAACTTAATATTAGAAGATGATGGTATTAACAGAATTCTTGTTAAAGGTGGAGCTGGAAGAAAACCTCCTGAAAAATTAAAAGCAACTATTTGTAGTGACAATGGATTTATGGGAGAAGCTGAAATCAGTTATGCAGGTCCAAACGCCCTTGCTAGAGCTAAACTTGCTGGTAATGTAATAAATGAAAGAGTGCAAACTTTAGGTTTACAAGGTCAAATACGTACTGAAATAATTGGTGCTGGTTCTGTTCATTTCTCTATGGATGAGACCCCTTCATATGAACTTACAAATGATGGAGACTATAGAGTAAGAACATCTGCAATATACCCTCATAAAGAGCAAGCTCAACAAATGATCGATGAAGTTCTATCTTTATATTGTTGTGGACCAGCTGCAGGTGGTGGTGCTCGAGCGTATGTTACAGCTCAATCCTCTACGGCATCTATTCTTGTAAATAGACAGTTGGTAGATCCAAATATAAAAATTAGAATCTTATAAAAATATAATTGAGGTATTTATGAAAAAAATAAATTTACCTGTTCATGCAATTGCTCATGCAAGAGCTGGTGATAAAGGAGATGTATCAAATATCTCACTAATTGCATATTTAGATAATGGGTGGCAATTAATAAATTCTTTGGCAACAGAAGAGGCTGTTTTAAATATATTTAAACATTTAGGAGCGACAAAAGTGGATAGGTATGAATTACCTGGATTGAAAGCTCTAAATTTTGTAATACAAAATGCACTTGGTGGTGGTGTAAATAGTTCATTAAGATTAGATAGACATGGTAAAACTTTATCTTCTCATTTACTAAATGAACTAGTTTTACCAATAACTGAGAATATGATACCTATAAATTCCCCCTATTTAAAAAAATTTAAGGATTGAAAAATGAAAGAAGCCGGATCTTTACTAGTAGAGTTATTAGAAAATCAAAAAGTAGATAGAGTCTTCTGTGTGCCAGGTGAAAGTTATTTGTCAGTGATGAATGGTCTTCAAGAAACCTCAATAGAAACTATTTTATGCAAACATGAGGGTGCAGCCTCTATAATGGCCGAAGCAGATGGAAAGCTTACTGGTAGACCAGGCATTGCTTTCGTAACAAGAGGACCTGGAGCTACGAATGCCGCTGCAGGTATTCATATTGCACAACAAGACAGTACTCCTATGATACTTTTTGTAGGACAAATTGGTAAAGAAATGTATGGTCGTGATGCGTTTCAAGAGGTAGATTATCAACAATTTTTTGGAGGTATGGCAAAATTAGTTGTTGAAGTTCAACAAGCTGAGAGATTACCTGAAATTGTATCACGCGCTTATCACACAGCTATGTCAGGTAGACCTGGGCCTGTAATAATAGCCTTGCCTGAGAATATGCTTACAGAAAAAACTGATGAAAAAGCAACAAGTTTCATTGATCAAGTTTCTTCGGCTCCTTCAACTAAAGATTTAGCACAGTTTATTGAAGAAATTAAAGCTGCGGAAAACCCTGTTCTTGTTCTGGGTGGATCTATATGGTCTGAAGAAGCAGAAAAAGATCTAGCTTCTATTTCTGAAATGCTTGGATTATCAATTTTAACATCTCACAGAAGACAAAGTCTTTTTAATAATTTACATAAAAACTATGGTGGAGATCTAGGGTTAGGGGTAAATCCGAAATTAATTAATCGCATAAATGAAAGTGACTATATTGTATTGCTGGGAGCCCGATTAAGTGAAAACCCTTCACAAGGATTTTCTCTGTTTGGTATTCCAGAACATGATAAAAAAATAGTTCACATTCACCCAGGTCCCGAAGAAATTGGAAGAATATATAACCCTCATCTCGGGATTGTATCTAACCCAATAGATTTTGTAAGTGCTTTAAATAATGCCCTAAAAGGGCTAAACACTAAACCATCACCTATAAAAGAAGAAAAAGCAAATCAAGCTCATGAAGATTATATTGATTGGGGTGATATGCCACTTGAGGCTCCAAATTCAGGTGTTGATCTCACATCGGCATTTAGAACATTAAGAAAAGACATAGAACCTAATACTATAATTACAAATGGTGCAGGTAATTATGCTGTTTGGGGGCATAGATTATTTAGGTTTACTAAGCTTAGAACTCAACTTGCGCCTATTTCAGGTTCGATGGGATACGGACTCCCTGCTGCCATAGCTGCTAAATTACGTTTTCCTGATCAAATGGTAATTGCCCTTGCAGGTGATGGTTGTTTTCAAATGACTGAAAATGAGTTTGCAACAGCAGTTCAATATAATGCTGCAGTTATTGTTTTGGTTATTGACAATGAGATGTATGGAACTATTAGGATGCATCAACATAAAAACTATAAAGGAAAATATAAACATACTGGCTTAGTTAATCCTAATTTTGCCGATTTAGCTAAATCCATGGGTGGTCAAGGATATTCGGTAGACAACACTGAAGACTTTTATGATATTTTTGTTGAAGCTACTAAATGGGCTAAGAAAAACAACCTACCTGCTTTACTTCATATAAAAACAGGTTCAGAAATGGTTCTACCTGGTAAACGCTTTAGTGCACTTTAACATTCAATTTAAATTATTTAATTTAAAATTGTTACCTAAAACAACTTTTTGATTTTTTAGTTCCTTAACGTTTTCAGCACATACTTGTTCCATAATATTTGATAGTTCATCTTTTAAAATATCGTGAACATGATTAGCTCCTTTAGCACCTAATGCAGCTAATCCAATAATAAAAGGTCTGCCAGTCATAACAAAATCTGCACCAAGCATTAATCCTTTACAAATATCTTGTCCTGAATAAAAACCTAAATCAATAATAATTGGAAACTTAGATCCAACTTTTTTCCTTATTTCAGGTAAAATTTGCAATGTACTTGGCGCTATGTCTAGTTGACGACCACCATGATTTGAAAGATATATAGCATCAACAAATTTAGTTGTTTTAATTGCATCTTCAATATCCATTAATCCTTTTAAAATAATTGGACCTTTCCAAATATCACGAACTTCTTTTAAATAATCCCAATCTAAATAACGTTGCATTTGACTTCCAGCAAATCCAGCTTTGGATTTAGCATTACCATGCCAACTACCATCACTATATTGATCCATGGTGCCAAAAGCAGGAATACCATTTATTAAGGTTCCTATTGACCAAGATGGACAAATTGCTGCTTGAAAAAAAGTTCTCAAGTTATTTTTAGGAGGTACAGAAACGCCTGCCATTCTTAGTCTTTCCCTCCTACTAGAAGCTGGTATATCAGCAGTAATTATAAGATTTTTAAAACCAGAGTCTTTAGCTCTTTTTAGTAAGTCATTCCTAATTGCTTTATCAGCTGGTGGATAAAGTTGAAACCACCCATTTCCATCTAAATGCTTTCCAACTTCTTCAACAGAAGTGCAAGACACAGTGGATAAAGAAAAAGGTATATTATTTTTTACAGACATTTTGGAAAGTGCTATTTCAGCACCAGGCCACATTAAACTTGTCATCCCAACTGGTGCCATTCCAAAAGGTGCATCATATTCATAACCAAACAATTTTGTTTTTAAATTAGGATTTACGGTACCTTTAAGGTATTGAGGGACTAAGAAAACTTCATTAAATGCTTTTCTGTTATTCTCTAACGCTTCATCATACCCAGTCCCTGCAAATAAATACTCCGCAGCAAAATGTGGCATTCTTCTTTTTGCAACACCAACCATATCACTAACTCTTGGGTATTTATCAACCAGACTAGACAAAACTTTCTCCATAAATATAATAATGTTATATGTTTAACATGTTATTTTTTAAAATAATAATATTTAAAATAATAGTAATAAAATTAATTATACAACCTAGAAAGATTAATTAATGATTGAAAATCCTCCATTGATACAGATTAAAAAATCTACAAGTAGAAATAGACCTTCTCAAAAACAAATTGATTCTTTCAAAGATATCCCCACTAGCTTTATTTGTGATGCTTTAAGTGGTTACGCAGCCTTAGATCCAGCGATTAAACCATTATCGATACCTGGTAAGACTGTAAATCATATAGTAGGTCCAGCGCTTACTGTTTTTTCTGGAGCGGCAGATGTGCTTGGTATGGCAATAGCTTTAAGTGAAATTCAAGAAGGAGATATAGTTGTAAATTGTGTAAATGGATTTCAGGGGACAGCAGCAGTTGGTGACCGTATTGCAGGAATGATTAGAAATAACGGTGGCAAAGGACTTGTAACAGATGGTCCAATGAGAGATTTAAATGGAATTATTGAAACTGGCTTGGACTGTTTCTGCACAGGTTTAAACCCAAACTCGCCATATAATAGTGGCCCTGCAAAAATTGGCTACTCTATTGACATTGGAGGGAAAACTGTTAACAGCGGTGATATAGTTGTAGCTGATACAGACGGAGTAGCTGTAGTTCCTTTTGATGAAATTGATGAAGTTATAAATAAATTACAAAGAATAGTTGAAGTTGAAAATGCTATGGATAAAGAAGTATCTGAAGGTCTTAAAATTTCTCAAAAAGCTCTAGATTTTATTAATAGTGACCAGGTGATTTACACTGATTAATTTATCTACTGATAAACTTTTCCATCAGTGATATTTTGTAAAAACTCCATTGAAATATTCTGGTTAATATCAATAACTTTAAAGCCTTCTTTTGTTATATCTATTACGGCGTAATCAGAATAAACTCTTGATACTACACCTGCACCTGTGAGAGGTAATGTACAGGTTTGAACCAATTTAGGCTTACCTTCTTTTGTAATATGTTGTGTCATAACAAAAACATTTTTTGCACCTGCAACCAAATCCATAGCGCCACCCACAGCTGGAATCCCTTTACCTGTAGACCAATTGGCAAGGTCTCCATTTATAGAAACTTCCATAGCACCAAGGACGCAATAATCTATATGACCTCCTCTTATCATAGAAAAACTGTCTGCATGATGGCAAAAACTTCCACCAGGCAAAATCGTAACTGGTTTTTTGCCTGCATTAATTAAATCTAAATCAATTTCGTTTTCATTTGGTGTAGGCCCCATTCCCAACAAACCATTTTCAGAGTGATAAATAATTTCACGATCTTCTTTAATATGCTGTGAAACAAGTTCGGGCATTCCTATGCCAAGGTTAACATAAGAAGCATGTGGTAAATCATTAGCAATTTTTGACGCAATAGAATTCCTATCCCATCCTTTAATAACATTTTTCAAGTCTGGATTTATCATGGATATATAATACCTCCCTCAATTGCATTTGACTCAATAATTGGATTTTCAACTTGGATGATTTTTTGTACGAAAATGCCTGGGGTAATTACATGCTCAGGATTGGTTTCATCTGGTTCTATAATTTTTTTGGTCTGAATTAAAGATTGCTTAGCTGCCATGCACATTATTGGATTAAAATTTCTAGCCGTTTTATTAAACGTCAAGTTTCCATATCTGTCAGCCACATCAGCTTTTATAAAAGCAAAGTCAGCGGAAAGAGCTTCTTCTAAAATGTATTTTTTGTTGTTAAAAACTTTTTCTTCTTTTCCTTTCGCTAACGGAGTTCCTACTGCGGTTGCTGTATAAAAAGCAGGTATGCCTGATCCTGCTGCTCTAATTCTTTCAGCTAAAGTTCCTTGAGGTACA
This sequence comes from Candidatus Levibacter sp. Uisw_134_01, assembly GCF_047717795.1. GTDB lineage: Bacteria > Pseudomonadota > Alphaproteobacteria > Puniceispirillales > Marisalimonadaceae > Marisalimonas. The sequence goes on from NZ_CP159808.1 coordinate 1,292,612, forward strand.
ACCTCTAATTCTATTTCACCGTTATTGTATAATTCAGGAAAAGTTATAGCTTTAGCTGACTTTGCAAATGAACAAATAACTTTTTTTACTTGCCTTTGACCTATTAATGCTCCTAGTCCTACTCTACCATTTCCAGAGTTGTTAGCAATAATTGTTAAATCTTTTGCACCATGATCAATTAAAGCGTGTATCAATTCAATTGGACTTCCAGCCTCACCAAAACCACCAAGCATAATTGTAGCACCATTAAAAACATCACATAACATTTCTGAGAAATCTGTTTTAACTTTGTTAATTAACATGTTAACCTTTGCTATTATTGATAATTTTAATTATAAGATATACTTTAAATTATATACTAAAAAAACATTAAACTGAATGGTAATAAATTATGAATTTTGAGTACTCAGAAAAAGAAGAAAATTTTCGTTTAGAAGTAAAAGAATGGCTTAATCAAACACTTCCAAAGTCATTATCCGAAAAAGTTAAAAAATATCAAAGGTTAACAAAAGAAGACTATGAAATTTTTATGAAAAATTTGAGTGCTAAGGGGTGGTTAGCGTGGCATTGGCCTGTGGAATATGGAGGTACTGGATGGAATGCGATTGAAAAACATATTTTTGAAGAAGAAATAATTAAAGCATCTGCTCCAAGAATTATTCCATTTGGAGTAAATATGCTTGGACCTGTGTTAATTGAATTTGGTTCAGAAGAACAAAAAAAATATTATCTTCCTAGAATATTAAATAATGAAGACTGGTGGGCCCAAGGTTACTCTGAACCTGGAGCTGGATCTGATCTTGCAAGTTTAAAGACTACAGCAATTGATAAAGGCGATCATTATCTTGTTAATGGACAAAAAACATGGACTACTCTTGGTCATCATGCTGATAAAATTTTCTGCTTAGTAAAAACAGATCTGGAAGCGAAACCACAGCTTGGTATTTCTTTTTTACTAATAGACATGGATACACCTGGCATAGAAGTAAAACCCATTGTTACTCTTGATGGAGAACATGAAGTTAATGAAGTTTGGTTTACAGATGTAAAGGTTCCTAAAAAAAATATAGTTGGAAAAGAAAATGAAGGCTGGACTTATGCTAAATATCTATTGACCTTTGAGAGAACGGGAATTGCAGGAGTACCATATTCAAAATCAGCATTAAATCATTTAAAAGTAATTTCAAAAAAATCTCTTAAAAATGGAAAACCTCTTATTGAGGACCCAGTTTTTTCTTCTGAAGTTGCGGAGCTTGAAATTGATCTTCTGGCAATGGAAATCTTCAATATAAGAACTGTTAGTGCTGCTGCAGAAGGTAAAGCACCAGGAATGGAGAGTTCTCTTTTAAAAATAAAAGGTACATTAGTCAGACAAAAAACAACTGAACTTCTTAGAAAAGCACTTGGACCTCAAGCTTTACCTTATTTACCAGAGCAATTTGATGAAGGATGGAATGAAATGCCAATTGGCCCAGACTATGCAGGCCCAATTGCAAAGCAATACTTTAATATGCGTAAAATATCTATATATGGAGGATCTAACGAAATCCAAAAAAATATAGTTGCTAAAGCATCGTTTGGATTATAGGGCATAATATGGATTTTTCATTATCTGAAGAAAGAAAAATGCTTCAAGAAACAGTGGCTAGGTTTTTTGAAAGCAATTACCAAAATATAAATAAGCGCAACGAAAATGTAAATTTACCAGAAGGATTTTGTAAAAATTTTTGGAAAGAAAGCGCAGAACTTGGCATTATAAGTGCCCTAGTTTTACCTAAATTTGGAGGGTTAGGTGGTGACGGTGATGACATTTCAATAATATTTGAGTTAATTGGAAAATCTTTATGCGTAGAACCATTTCTAGCGTCAGGAGTGTTGTCGAGTACTATTTTATCCTCAGTAAGTAACCCTAATTTAGATTTAATCAACCAGATTGTAGAAGGTAAGCTATTAATTGCATTTGCACATACAGAGATGAATAACCGATATGAAGATAGTTTTATAGAAAATAGTGCTTCATTAAAAGATAATAAATGGTGTCTTAATGGTACGAAATCCTTTGTTATTAATGGCGATACTGCAAACAAAGTAATTGTTTCAGCTAGGATTGATGGGGATGTAAACGACAAAGCTGGAATTGGATTATTTTTAGTAGATAACGATCAAATAAAAAACAGATCTTATAATACTGTTGATGGGTATAGAGCATCTGAACTAATTTTTGATACTACAAAAGCAGAACTTATAGCTAGAGATAATGAAGCGCTGAGCTGCATCATTAAAGCTAACTCTGCAGGCGCTCTGGCACTCTCCGCTGAAGCTTTAGGTATTATGGAAACTTGTTTCAACTTAACTTTAGATTATTTAAAAACCAGAAATCAATTTGGGAAATCAATAGGTTCTTTTCAAAGCATTCAACATAGAATGGTTGATATGATGCTTGAAATTGAACAAGTGAAATCAGCAGTGATGTTAGCTTCATCAACTTACCGATCTGATGAAAAAACTCGAGATAAAAATATTTCAGCTGCTAAAAATTTAGTTGGTAGAGTTGGTAAATTAGTTGCAGAAGAAACTATTCAATTACATGGTGGTATTGCAATGACATGGGAGTATTCAGCTTCACACTATGCAAAAAGACTTATAATGATAGACCATTTAATGGGTGATAGTGACTATCATAGAGATAGATTTAAACTTTTAAGCGCCTCTAATTTGTAAGCAGTATTCTCTCTGCTTTTTTTCTAAAATCGTGAGGAACTTCCATGGATTTTCTTTTTTCTAAATCAAAAAGAACTGCAACTATTTCTATATCCATGACTAATTCTCCAGATGTGTCGTCAATCATATGATGAATGAATTTTAGAGATTTGTTCCCAATTTTAGTAAAGTTAGTATACATTGTTACTGCCATTCCTAGAGGAGCTGTTTTATAATATCTAACAGAGTAATCCAACGCAGCTGAACCAATATTGTATTTAGACCTCCAGTTATAATCGGCTCCACAATAAGTAAAAAGATGTGTGGCTGCATCAGAAACACACCCAACCTTAAACTGACTAGACCCCATTTGTGAATAATCTAAATCCCAGGTATTGACTGCTTTTTTACATGTCATAAAAGCAGTGTTGTCAATTTTTTTAGTTGGTCTATTACCTTCTAATAGTCTTAAATTTTTAAATTCTAGTTCATTCAAATATGTAGTGTTATTTGACGTAAAAATTTTATTTATAACTTCTTTAATTTTTTCAGATATGTTTAGTGAGATTGTCATTTCAAAATATGCAGACACATTTTTATTATCTATACAAAACACTTTGTTTAATAATATTAACTTATTTTTGCTTATAGATTTTAAATTTAAAACTATTTCTAAAGAACAATTTAAATGAACTTCTTTACTAAATATACAACGTTCATTTTCTATTTCAAAACAAACCTTTTGCTTTAAATTACTAGATATTTCATTAAATAAGTTTTTAATAGCATCTGAATGTTTGCCAAAATAAAATTGTACATTCATATGTGCCATTTGATCACAATCTTCTTTTTTAACTATTCCTTTATATGCTGAATATATACCCTTTTGAGTATTAGTTGTAATAAAGGTCATATCATTTAAGTTAATTTTTTTAACTACGTATTGCTTACTAATAATTAATTGATCTTTTTCAAAATTAATATCCTTAGATAAATAAAGGCTTTTTTTAATAATTAAGTCATTATCTTCATTTTGAGACAAGTCAGAAACAACATAGATAGTATTAAAACTATCTACTTTTATTTTTGAATAATTTAATAAAGAGCCTGTATCAATATCAATATTTATTTTTTTTTCATATAAAGACGATAAAAAGGACATTGAATCTTCTAGTACTTTATCAAGAGAAGACAATTTCATATTATAATTTAAATCAAGGTCAAATTGATTAATTAGACCCCTAAAGGTTTCCAAATGTGTTTTATTCATATAATTAATATAATTAGGATTTTTCCTAATTTTTGTCCCTTAACTCTAATTTAGCAACGCTCATTCTGTGAACTTCGTCAGGACCATCAGCTAATCTTAATGCTCTTGCGTATCCATATGCATAAGATAAAGGGAAATCTGACGTGACGCCCCCTCCACCATGAACTTGAATAGCTCTATCAATAACTCTAGTCGCCATGTTTGGCGCAATAACTTTAATCATAGATATTTCTTTTCTAGCAATTTTATTACCAACCGTGTCCATCATATGAGCAGTCTTAAGAACTAAAAGACGAGCTTGTTCAATTTCAGCTCTACTTTCTGCAATGTCGTGCATGACAACTCCCTGTTGTGATATGGGCTTGCCAAAAGCTACTCTTGACTTTGCTCTGTTAACCATAAGCTCCAATGCTCTCTCAGCTTGCCCAATAAGTCTCATACAATGATGAATTCTACCCGGACCTAGTCTACCCTGAGCTATCTCAAACCCTCTTCCTTCACCTAAAAGTATATTTGAAGAAGGAACCTTAACGTTGGTAAATTGAACTTCAGCGTGACCATGTGGAGCATGGTCATAACCGAAAACTGGAAGATGCCTTAAAACCTTTACACCAGGTGTATCAAACGGAACTAATATCATAGATTGCTGTTTATATTTATCTGCCTTAGTATCAGTCTTGCCCATGAAAATCATAATTTTACATCTCGGATCCATTGCACCTGACGTCCACCATTTAGTTGCATTAATTATATAATCATCACCTTCTCTGGTAATAGAACCTTGTATGTTTGATGCATCAGAGGAAGCGACATCAGGTTCAGTCATCGCAAAAGAAGAGCGAATTTCTCCGTTTAGTAAAGGAGTTAACCACTCTTTCTTTTGTTGATCAGTTCCATACCTTACTAAAACTTCCATATTTCCTGTGTCAGGTGCAGAACAGTTAAAAACTTCTGCACCTATAGGAGAACGCCCCATAATTTCACATAAAGGAGCATATTCCGTATTTGTAAGCCCAGCTCCTAGGTCACTGTCTGGTAAAAACAAATTCCATAAACCTTCAGATTTTGCTTTAGCTTTTAACTCTTCCATTATTGGAGGTATGCACCACCTTCCTCCTTCCTCAACTTGTTTTTTATAAACATCTTCGTTGTGATATACGTGTTCATTCATAAAAATGGATAGTTTTTCTTGAAGTTTCTTAACTTTATCTGAATGTTCAAAATTCATTATTTTTCCTTTATTAAATATTCGTTAAAAATGAAAGACGTTATTTGCTCTATTTATTAAGGCTTCTACTCTATTCCCAAACGTAGAAAATCTTTTATCTTTTGTTTGTCCTTTTAAATATCTTATATAAATTTGCTGAAGTATGACTGCTAATTTAAATGCACCGAAAGCATAATACCAATTTATATTTTCTAAATCAAAACCAGTTCTATTTGAATAATAATCTATTATCTCTTTCCTAGTTGGGTATAGTATATTATCAGTTGGCATAGAGGTTATAAACTTACATTCTTCATTATCATTTTCATCAATCCAATAATTTAACATATGACCAACATCCATTAAAGGGTCTCCTCTCGTACACATATCCCAATCAAAAACGGCTACTGGGTCAAACGGATCTATATTACTCCACATAATATTGTCTAATTTAAAATCATTATGTAAAATAGTAACAACCTTAGACTGTGGTAGGTTTAACCTCAAATATGACGTTAATTTATCAAACCTAGATTTTAAATTTTCATTCTCAGTAGACTTTTTCCACCTGTCTTCCCAGCCATTTAGTTGCCTTAATGCAAACCCTTCTGGTTTTCCCAAGTCACCTAGCCCAACTTGATTTGGATTAACCTTATGCAAGTCAGCTAGAATATCAATCATTCTAAAACTTATTTTTCTAACATTCTCTTTTGAATTAGCAATATGATCATGCATTTTTTTTCTTATTACATAACCATTTCTTCTTTCAATAATATGGAACTTAGAACCTATAATACTCTCATCATCGCAGAAATATAAACTCTTAGGAGCAAGGGGAAATTTACTATTTATTTGAGACTGGACCTTATATTCTCTTAACATATCATGTGAAGATGGAGCAATCGGACCAAGAGGGGGCCTTCTCAAAACGTACTCTTTATTATCTAATTGTAATAAGTAGGTTAAATTAGCGTGGCCACCAGAAAATTGTAATATTTCGAGATTATCAAAGCTGTAATCCAATTCGTTTTTTAGGTAGGTTTTTAATTTATTGAGATCTAGCTTTTCGTCTGCTCTAACATTAATTAACTCTTGATCGATAGTATTCATAATAAGTAATTATTAACGCTCCAAAATTATTTTAAAAGAAAATTAAATATGATAATCTTTTCTACTATTTATCATGTTAAATAGAATCACAACTAATAATTTATATAATTAACATTTAGGGAAAATATGGAAAACTTATTCAATTTAAACGGTAAAATAGCACTGGTTACGGGTGGATCAAGAGGTATTGGTGCAATGATAGCTGAAGGTTTTGTTCGTAATGGAGTAAAAACATATATCTCTTCAAGAAAATCAGACCCTTGCGATAAAAAAGCAAAAGAACTCTCAAAGTATGGAGAATGTATTTCCATACCTGCAGACTTAACTGACATGAACGAAATGGATAAATTAGTTACTAAAATTAAAGATAAAGAAACCAAACTTAATATTTTAGTAAATAATGCAGGAGCAGCTTGGGGTGCTTCATTTGATGACTTTCCAGAGATCGGTTGGGATAAGGTTATGGACACTAATGTTAAGTCTGTTTTTTTTCTTACTCAAAAATTAGTTGATATATTAGAGACGTCAGCAAGCACGTCTGATCCTTCAAGAATTATAAATATTGGATCCATAGATGGCCTTGGAATTCCAAGAGCTGAGACATACTCTTATCCCGCATCCAAAGCGGCAGTTCATCAACTTACAAAAGTTTTAGCTAATAGATTAGCAAACCGAAATATAAACGTTAATGCTATTGCGCCTGGACCTTTTGAGAGTAATATGATGGCCCACACTCTTGAAGAATATGGAGAACAAATAAAATCTTCAGTTCCCAGGGGAAGAATTGGCGTTCCTGAAGATATGGCAGGTGCATCTATTTTTTTATCTTCAAAAGCGAGCTCTTATATAACAGGTTCAATAATTCCTGTTGACGGAGGATCTTTAATTGCGAGAAGGCATATGGAGTAAACTATATAGCTCCAGATCTAAGGTGGCTATTAATAGCATCTATAAATAATTTTACTTTCATTGGGAGGTATCTTCTATCTGGATAAATTGCATATACCCCCCTGTCTGGAACCATAATATGGTCAGGAAGTAGGGCTAATAACTCTCCTGTTTTAATTTTATCTTTACAAAAAACGTCTGGTATTCTGCATAAACCTATACCTTTTATAGTACTATTTAACAGTAGTTCTAAAGTATTAGTATAAATAACGGGATTTGTATTAATTGTAGTTTCTTCATTAGTTTTTTTGTTTTTAAAGGTAAGGTTGGAGTTTTTATAGTTTTTATAAACAACTGAAGGGATTTTTTTTAAATCATCAGGTTTTGAAGGCATACCATATTTTTCAATTAAGCTTGGGCTAGCACAAACATGTGCAGGAAAATCACAAATTCGCCGCGCAATCAAACCTGAATCATCTAATTTTCCTATACGAATAACAAGATCATAACCTTCTTCAATTATGTTTATTTGTTTATCGTCAAAATCAATATCAAGGATAACTTCTGGATATTTCTTTGCATAATTCGTTATAACTTCAACTAAAAACCTTTCTCCAAATGCCATAGGTGCATTAATTCTTAATTTGCCTGTAGGTTGCTCTAATCCATGTGTAATTTTTCTTATAACCGCTTTTATTTCATCTTCACTTCTGTTTAGAGTTTCAAATAATTGCTCTCCGGCGTCAGTTAACGTTACTACTCTGGTAGTCCTATTAAATAAAACTAATTGCAAACGATCTTCTAAAATTTTTATCTGCTTACTTACTGCTGCTCCAGAAATTCCTAATTTAGAGGCTGCTTTAGTAAAACTTTTATGCTTAGAGACCTCCATCATAATATCAAAACTATTTTGAAAAATCATATATTGCTATCCTCAGGTTATCAATAAAATAACTTTTAAGCATATTAACATCTTTAAATCAATAATATATCACTAATGTAAATATTAATTTATGGAGATATGTATGACAGAAGAAAACAAATGTGGTTGCGGCAGATCACCTACAGGTAAATGTATTGGATGGCACGCACTTAGTGAAGAAGATTATCTGAAAAAAAAAGAAAATTACGAAGCTAATAAAACTAAAAAAAATTAATAAAACAAAATCATTAACTTAGAATATTAAATTAAAGCGTGTGATTTTAATCATTAACTTATTTAATATTCTAAATTTAAGAAAGGTTATATTCATGTCAAAAATCAATACAATTACCTCCATTATAAACATTACTAGTGCTCCTATTGGACGTTTGTTAATTTCTTTTATGTTTTTAATGTCTGGTTTAAATAAAGTTGGTAATTACTCAAATACTTCTGGTTGGATGGAAGCCATGGGCGTTTCTGGTTCTCTTTTGCCATTAGTGATTATTTTTGAAATATTTGCTGCTGTTGCAGTTATAGTTGGTTGGAAAACTAAAATAGCAGCTTTTCTCCTAGCAGGTTTCTGCATATTGTCAGGTTTGATATTTCATTCAGACTTTAGCAATCAAATTGAGATGATAATGTTTATGAAAAATATTGCTATAGCAGGTGGTTTTTTAATTTTAGTAGTTAATGGTGCAGGTAATTATTCTCTTGATAATAGAAAGAAATGATTAAATGGTTGATGAAAGTTGTTTGTAACTCTTTGATCTTTGGAATACAGACACGCCTTGCCGCATTCTTTTCATTGTCTAACTAACAGCTGAATTTATGATTATAGGAGATAAATCATGATCACAAGTTACGCATTTGCAGATCTTGGAGGTGTCAATCATGGATGGCTTAATGCCAAGCATCATTTTAGCTTTGCTAATTATCACAATCCAGAGAAAATGTGTCATGGTGAGTTACTAGTAATAAATGACGACAGAATTCAACCACATACAGGTTTTGACACACATCCTCACAAGGATATGGAAATTATAACCTATGTCCGCAAAGGCGCTATTACTCATAAAGATAATAAAGGAAATGAAGGCAGGACAACTGCTGGAAATGTTCAAGTTATGAGCGCTGGAACTGGAATATTGCATTCTGAATTTAACTTAGAAGATGAAGAAACAAATATTTATCAAATTTGGATAAAGCCCAAAACAACTGGTATTAAACCTGATTGGGGCATGGCTGAATTTCCAAAACAAGCGGCTACAAAATCTTTACCATTACTAGTATCTGGAGATAAAAAAGCACCACTAAATATAAATCAAGATGCTAGAATTTATGCTGGCCGACTTAATGAAGGTGACCAAATAATACATAATATTATTGGCAAAGCATATATTTTAATATCTGAAGGAACAATAAATATAAGTGGAAACATAGCACAAAAAGGAGATGGTCTTGCCTTGTCAGAAGAAAAGTTTGTTAAACTAGACGCACTAAGTGATGCGGAGTTACTTATAATAGAGGTTCCTGGAAAAGAAGATGCAAGGTAAATTAAGTTATTTAATAAAAAGAAAATCGAAATAAGTTCAATATTTCATAACAAGTGGAGATTTAAAAGATGAAAAAAAATATTTTTATAATAGGTGGTAGCCTAAGGAAGAAATCATACAACAAATTTCTAGCATCTAATCTAATTGAGATTGGGAAAAATGATTTTAATTTTGAGATATTCTCTGATTTTAACTTGCTACCAATGTATAATACTGACGATCATTCTGAAAATGATTGGCCTTCGGCACTTTTAGAAATTGGAGATAAAATTAAAAATGCAGATGGGGTTATTTTTATAACGCCAGAATATAATTTTTCAGTGCCTGGTTATTTAAAAAATTGTATTGATTGGATTTCCAGACTACCTAACCAACCACTTGACAAAAAACCCGTTTGTATACAATCCGCTTCTTTAGGACCACTTGGAGGAGCTAGAGTTCAATACCATCTTCGTCAAATCCTTGTGTTTTTAAATGCACGAGTTATGAATAAAAATGAAATATTTGTAACATTTGCTAAAACGAAGTTTGATGAAACAGGTAAGTTAATTGATGAGCAAACAATAAATTTTATCAAAGATCAACTTAATGGATTTAAAATTTTTATAAACGAATAAAATTGATACTTTATAAAGGAGAATAAGATGAGCGTTCCAAAGGTTACAAAACAAGATGTTCTAAACGCATCAAGTGAAATGCTTAATAAAGATTTATATGTCGTTTTCACAAAACCTGAAAATGGAATGAAAGCCGTTATGGAAAACTTAGAAGAACACTTAAAGTTCCAAGTTTCTCTCGAAAAAAATGGGGTCATGTTTGGAGCTGGTCCATTTTGGGAAGATAATGAAATCGATTGGAATGGAGAAGGAATGGTGATAATTAGAGCAAACTCTCTTGATCATGCAAAGCAAATTGCTGCTTCCGATCCAATGCATCAATCAGGCGCAAGAAATTTCACCGTTAGACCGTGGCTCTTAAACGAAGGTAACATTCAAGTTTCATTAGATTATTCAACTGGAAAATTTAAGTTAAAATAAGTTTTTTCTGTCAACTTATTCTATGACCACCAAATTGATCTCTTAATTTGTTTTTTAAGATTTTACCTGTAGCTCCTAAAGGAATTAAATCTGTAAAAATCACATCGTCAGGTATCATCCATTTGGCAATTTTACCTTCGTATATTTTTAAAATATCATCCTTTGATGGCGATTTTTCAGGCATAGATTGAACAATTAGAATAGGTCTTTCTTCCCATTTTTCGTGGGGAACAGAAATAACAGCAGCGTTAGCGACCTCTGGATGACCAACGCATATATTTTCTAGATCGATAGAACTTATCCATTCACCACCAGATTTAATAATATCTTTTGTTCTGTCGGTAATAGTCATAAATCCATTCTCATCTATTTTCGCAACATCACCTGTATCAAACCACTCTCCTTCAAGAAATCTATCCTTTTCAGAAGTATCATTATAATATTCCTTTAAAACCCAAAATCCTTTTGATAGCAGTCTGCCTTGAGTCTCCCCGTCTTCTGGTAAATCGTTGCCTTCATCATCAACTAATTTCATTTGATGACCAAAAATAGTTCTACCTTGTGGAATTTTTTGATCATAATATTCAGTCCTATTTTTAGGCTCTTCAGCTAATGCGGGCATAT